>JAWXBG010000227.1:0-12609 GCA_034439875.1 Flavobacteriales bacterium | reverse complement strand
TTTCTTCAAAATTCGCAATCGCAGCCCAAATTGTCATGCCCATGAGAGCTTCTTTGGGAGTCAAGGCATTTTCCAATTGGAATGGTCCTTCTGGCATCGCACTCCCATCAACTCGATACACTGCAGCCCTGAAAGTGGCGAGTGGAGAAATATCTTCAACAGGAAAATCAGTTCCGAGGGCTACCATTCCGGTTTGTTTCTTTAACTCGTTGTATGCATATGCTCGCTGAATGCGATTTCTGCCCAAACGCAACATTGCCATCTTGCGATCGCTGGTAGCATGAACTGGTTGTATAGAAGGAACGATATTGTACTTACCAAACAAATATAAATCTCCTTTGTGAACAACTTGCGCATGTTCAATTCTCCATCGATAATCGTTTACTCCTTGAAGTATCTCTCCATAAATTCCAAGAATAACACGATTGGCACTGTCGCCAATAGCATGAGTATTCACTTGAAAACCGGCTTTATACAATTCAAATGCCCTCATGCGAAAATGATCTTCGGTACCGAGTAAAAAACCAGTGCTAGAAGGAGAGTCATCATAAGGTTGAAGAAGACAAGCACCTCTTGAACCCAATGCACCATCGGAGTAGAATTTAAAGGAGCGCACCGTTAGACGTTCACTTGATGTATCAATTCCATTCTTTAAATAATAGTCAAAATTGGTAGAATCATCAGACATCATTGCATAGATCCGCATCTTGAGCCTATTGGCATTGTGCAACGAATCCATTAGATCGACATCAGCTTTCATAAGTCCTGCATCATCAACAGTTGTGAGTCCAACTTGAAAGCAATTTTCCTGAGCCTTTAACAATCCGCTGATCTTTTGCTCTTTTGTAAATGGGGGAATAACATTCTCAACAAGCGTCATTGCATTATCTACAAGTAGTCCTGTTAATTTCCCATTCTCAACTCCAACATGCCCGCCTGTCACACTTGTTATAGCAGTTATACCGGCTTTTTGTAATGCCATATTATTTGCAATCGCCGCGTGCCCGTCAATTCGTGTGAGATAAACCGGAGTATCAGGAAACAAAGAATCCAACTTTGCTTTGTTTGGGAATGAAGTATCAATCCACTGTTCCTGATTCCACCCGCGACCCATGATCCATGCTGTTTCACGCGCTGGAGCGTATTTCTGTATCCTTTCAATAACTTCATTCCATGAGCTCGAACCAAATAAATCTGACTTGAGCAAATTGGTACCATAGCCCAGAAAGTGACAGTGGGCATCAATAAAACCAGGATAAACAAATCGCTTTCCAGCATCCACATTTTTATCCGCCCTATACTTATTCAGGATAGTTCGTTCAGGTCCAACTTCTAGGATTTTTCCATCTTTAATCGCCATTGCTTCAGCCGTCGAAAACTGCTCATCAACGATATAGATAACGGCATTGTGTACAATGAGATCGGCTACTTCAGATTGGAAAGCGCAGGATTGAGTGATTGCGATCAACGCAAGAAATCCTGATACCGAAAACAAAAAACGTAGACGGAAATTCATCTTTACTTTTTATAAAATTGAGTTGCGTTTGCTTGTGCTGCAGGCATTATCACGAGGTCGTTGATACACACATGAGCCGGGCGAGAAATCATAAACCATGCTGCCTCAGCAATGTCCACTGCCATCAAAGGTTCAAATCCAACATACACTTTAGATGCAATTTCACTATTGCCTTTAAAGCGCACTAAACTGAACTCTGTATCTGCTGCTCCCGGTGCAATTTGGCCAACCCGTATACCTTGAGGAAGAAGATCAATTCGCATCGATTTTGTGAGCGAATCAACTGCCGCTTTTGATGCACTATAGACATTTCCTCCGGGATAAACATCTTTACCTGCAATAGAACCCATATTTATAATGGTAGCTCCTTCTAATCCATGCATGAGTGGAATCACCTCCTTACTCACATAGATCAAACCTTTGACATTGGTGTCAATCATCTGTTCCCAATCGGCCAAATTACCATCTTGGAAAGGTTCACGACCTAAAGCAAGACCGGCATTATTGATGAGAACCGTTATTTTACGCCACTCAGAACTGAGAGCATGAACAGCAAGCGCTGTTTCATTCGGGTTGCGAACATCAAAGCAAATTGGAAGAACTTTGATTTTGTACTTTTGAGTTAATTCAGCACTGAGCTCAGAAAGCCTTTCCTCTCTTCTCCCTGTTATGATAACATCAAATCCACCCTCAGCAAGTCTGTGAGCAATGGCCCTGCCAAATCCGGATGTAGCACCAGTAATGAAAGCGACTTTATTCATCTTCCTTTTTTCCTTCCTTGTCCATGGCTACCTTATCTGCTCGTCGACCTGCAAACAACTCATAGCTATTATAAGTACAATCGAGAGGTCCATTCATTAACCTAATTTTCTTTGAAGGTTTTAGCCCAATCTGTTTCACCGCAGCAAAGTCAGAGGATATGACCCAAGCATTAAATCCTGGCCACGCTTGTTTGAATCTGTCGCCAATTCTTTTGTACAACAGAACCAATTCATCTTCTTTCATCCTTTCACCAAATGGAGGATTCAATATCAGGATACCACTTTCACCTAACGGTTTTAGATCAAAGAAATCACATTCCTCTATTGTGATGAGGTCTTCAAATGATGCCTCTTTTCGGTGTGCATCGGTGAGGCTCACTTGGCTTCGGTCGATATCGGAAGCAAAAATTCGACATTTTAGTTGGCGTGTTGCTGCTTTTCCCTGTTCCACAACTTTGTTCCATATCTCATTGTTGAAATCGAGCAGCGACATAAAACCAAATTCACAATTGAGATGCTGAGGAGGCAGATTAGCCGCAATCATGGCCGCTTCAAGAGCGAGGGTGCCGGAACCGCACATCGGGTTGTAAAAGTCTTTTTCGCCTTTCCAACCGGTGAGTAAGATCATGGCAGCAGCGAGCACTTCGTTTAGAGGTGCGCCACCACCGCTCATGCGATATCCGCGTTGATTCAAGGACCTGCCACTTGTATCGAGCGAAATACTAATTTTTTCTTGAAAAATATGCAGATGTATCCGCACGTCTGGGTTATCAGTATCTACATTGGGTCTTTTCTTCAAATGTTCATTGAAGTGATCAGCAATCGCATCTTTCAACTTCAAAGAAGCGAAATGAGAATGTCGATATTCTTCGGATTGCACATTTGCATCGATGGCAAATGTCTGATCTACTGAGAACAATTTGTGCCAGTCGAGTTTCTTGGCCTTCAGATACAATTCATCCGGACTGCGCGCTATAAACTCCGCCAATGGAGCTAGCACTCTGAGGGCAGTTCGCAGCCAGAGATTCATTTTGTACATAAGTTCAATGTCGCCTCTGCAACTCACGAAACGTCGACCCGTTTCTACATCGAGAGCGCCAAGATCCCGCATTTCGGCCGCAAGAAGTTCCTCCATGCCAAACATGGTTTTGACGATGTACGTTTGGCGTTCAGTTTGATCTATATTCATTAGGCACCTGCCTTTTTTACATTATAACCCATAGTGTCGAGCAAGGTAACTATTCTATCGCGATGATCTCCTTGAATGAGGATTTCGCCATCTTTGGCCGAACCTCCGGTTCCGCATTTGGCTTTCAGTGCTTTACTCAAAGCTTCTAAGTCATCCTCTGTTCCTATAAAACCTTTGACTACTGAGACTGTTTTCCCACCGCGGTGATTTTTTTCGAGCCATACACGCAAATCTTGTTGACTCGGCGCAAGGGTCTCGGAAACTTCATCTTCCTCTGGCTTGAATGCAGGATTGGTGGAGTACACCATTCCATCCTGAAGTGTGTTATTCTTTTTGGACATGGTGCAAAGATAAGTCGGGAGTAGGCCCAACCTGCGCAATGGGCTGCCGAAGGTTTTGATGTTCAGAATTCGGAGAAACTATACTTGAGGAACCAGAAAAACTCTTTCAGTTTCGATAAAAAAGTAATACAAGTTCACAATCCATTTATACTGAGGGTTAAAGTATGGGATGACCATAAAAAGATAAAACGGGTTTAGACCAAATTTATCTTCACCCTGCCAGTATTTTTATTCACTTATTTTCATATATGAATCAACCTCAGAATTATAGATACCATTTACAAATCAAACATCCTTTTTCCCAAGGTCAATCGATCTATTGCTCTTGCCATTCGTTTGACCTTAGTTTCTTCCTTCTTGGTCGAGTATATCCAAGTGATGTAATACCCTTTTTCACTTTCAGATAGGGTATTAAAAAAACTCAAAGCGATAGGCTCATATTGGATGCAGATTAGCATTTCTTCCGGAACCTCAAGAGGATCGATATCTGGATAAAGTGTCACAAAAACATAATCTCCTTCTTTTTTTCCAATTCTCTTCCTGATTTCCAATTTTACTGGCAGAAACAAACTTCCATTGCCCATTGGCATGAGATGGTATTTGCTTATAGAGAATCCATCAATAGTACCTTTCACCCTTACCCAACCGAAATGGGCCTTTTTGTCGGGTGGAATTTCGGGGATGCTCACAAAAGTCCATCCACCCTTACCTGGAAATTTCTCGAGGAGGTACAATTTACTAACAAATGGCTCTTCCATTATTCAAAAAATGTAAGACAGAAAAAAGGAGATATTGGCATTAGCATTTGCTTTAAAAACCACAAGATAATCAATTGTAATACATGCTTAAAAAATGCAATATGCGAATTTTGTAAGATTTCCGCCAAATTTTGTAACACGAGGACACCTAAAAAGTCGAACCTTTCAGCACGTTAAAACTTCCACCGCTAATTCGTGGAACACATACAGTTTATTCACAAAATTCACGATTATCGCTACTCATAATCCAACCATTCCCGATCCCATTGTGGCACCTCCTCATGCCAAAAAGTGGCGGAAAATCCGTAAAGGACTTTTCATCACTTTTCTGACATTTACCCTACTCTTCATCACAATTCTCCTTTTTGCCTCTCCGATAGCCAAATATTTGATCGAAAAATATGATGTGAAATACATCGGAAGGGAGACTACTGTTGATAACGTCTATTTGAACCCATTCACAGGTTTTGTTCGATTAAACCAACTTCAAATATTCGAATTTGAAAGTGATAGCATTTTTATGGAGGCCGACTTTGTCGAAGCCGATTTCGCCATTTTAAAACTAATGGTTGGTGATTACCAAATAAATCATATCAAACTGCAACACCCTAAAATTCAGATGATCCAAGGTAATGAAAAAGATAATATCGATGACCTGATTCAACTATTTAATCCACCTGAACTTACAGATGAAGATTCTTCAACCTTAGCTCTTAGTATACTTAACATTGATTTGTATGATGGGGAATTCCTCTATAAAGAAACAGAAATCCCTGTTCAATATTCCTTCAAAAACATTGATATATCAAGTACAGGTTATAGATGGGATGTAGATACTATATCTGTAGCATTTTCCTTCGAATCAGGAATTGGAAGCGGAAGTATTCAAGGCTACACGAATGTAAATACTGTACTGTCATCGTACTTCTTGAACATACAGGTTCAACAACTAGACCTTAAAATAATTGAGCAATACCTCGCTGATCTGATGAACTATGGACGATTTACAGCCATTTTCGAAGCGGACATTCAAGCTAGTGGGAGTTTTCTCAATCCTGAAGTTCTCACCACTGCTGGAAACATTGAAATACAAAACTTTCACTTCGGAAAAGACGCACAAGAAGACTATGCCGCATTCGAGAAGTTTCGAGTAGTCATTAACGAACTCAGCCCTCAAAACCACATTTACAATTTTGACACGCTCGACTTGAACAAAGCATTGGTGGCATACGAGCGATACGATTACCTCGATAATTTGCAAAACATTTTTGGCCAGGATGGGGATAATATCGCTGAAGCCTCTGGAAAATTTAACTTGGTAATTGAAATTGCTCAGTACGTAAAAATTCTCGCCAAGAATTTCTTTTCTAGTAACTATGAAGTCGGAAGTCTGAGTATTCGGGACGGAAATTTAAAGTTTAAAGATTTTTCGTTAAATGAAAAATTTGAAGTTGAGCTACATCCGTTCAACATCATAGCCGACTCGATAAACAGGAAAAATTCGCGAATAAATGTGCAAATGAACTCACAAATACAACCTTTCGGAAAGGGAAGTATTTCGCTAAGTGTAAATCCTAAGGATAGCTCCGATTTTGATCTGGTCTACAGATTTTCCGGGATAGCATTGTCAATTTTCAATCCATACACCCTTTATTATACCTCGTTTCCCTTCAACAAAGGAAGTCTAGATATCAGCGGCAAATGGAATGTGAGAAACGGTGAAATCAAGAGCGATAATCACCTAACGATTCTTGATCCTCGGAATTCAAAGAAAGTCAAAAACAAAAACAATCAGTGGATACCTATGCCACTCATCCTAGCATTTGTTAAAGAAAAAGGAAATATAATCGATTATGAAATACCAATATCGGGTGATCTCAAGGATCCTAATTTTCATTTGAGTGACGTTATTCTGGACATACTCAGAAACATGATTGTAAAACCACTTACCACTCCCTATAGATTTAAAGTCAAGAACAATGAAACTGAAATTGAGAAATTTCATTCTTTACAGATTTACCCACGACAGTATGAGTTTACCCGCAATCAAGACAACTACATTCACAAAATTTCGGAATTTCTGAAGAAAGATGCGTCAAACAAAATAGACATCTATCCCCAATATTATTCCTCTAAAGAAAAAGAAGCTCTACTGCTATATGAAGCGAAGAAAAAATTCTACCTACTGAGAGAAAAAATGGATGCTCTACAATTCATCGAAAAGGATTCAATTAGAGTCGATAAAATGTCGGTTAAAGACAGTCTATTCGTTCAATACCTCGAGCGAAATACAAACAATTCCTTGGCCTTTACCATTCAAGAAAAATGTCTGGCAGTATTTGACCAACAAAAATTAAACAAACTCTACGATGAGCTGAATGAAGTACGCGAAAAGAACATTTTATCGCTCTTTATCAAACACGAATTGATGAAACAAGTAACGATTCACAAAGCAGATATGATCGTTCCTTACAACGGGTTTTCATTTTTCAAGATCGTCTATTCAGGCGACTTACCGGATAAACTTGAAAAAGCCTACAATGAAATGAATGATCTCAACGACGAGGCTCCTCGAAATGAATTTGAAGAAAAACGAAAAGAAACTCTCAAAGTTCAAAGTAAGGATAAGAAGAAATAGCTGCTGGATAAGCCAGAATCGAGAACCTGTCAAAATTCGCTTGAGAAAAAACTAAAATAAGAATGCCCAACGCGGAAAACAAAATCGAAACGAAAAAAGAAAGTGCCTTCATGACAAAACTCAAAAGTTTTTTCATAGATGTGGCTGATGGATTTCAATTCACTCTCCTCGTATTTAGATCAACCTTTTCACGAAAGTTTGAGTTCAAGGAGTTCATTCATCAATGCTTTCAGATCGGATACAAATCATTGCCCCTCATATCGGTAACAGGAACAATCATAGGTCTGGTGTTGACCATCCAATCAAGACCTGTCTTAGTCGATTTTGGAGCAGTAACAATGCTTCCAGGGATGGTGGCAGTATCTTTAATCCGCGAAATGGGTCCCGTTATTACCGGACTCATCTGTGCAGGAAAAATAAGTTCGGGTATAGGTGCGGAACTCGGGTCGATGAAAGTGACCGAACAAATTGATGCAATGGAAGTATCCTCCACTCACCCGATTCGCTATCTCGTTGTAACTCGGGTACTCGCAGCTACGCTTATGATACCCATTCTAACATTTTACGCTGATGCATTAGGAATTCTAGGCAGTTGGTTGGGCGCCAATATCAAAGGCGATGTCTCCTTCGTTCTCTATATGTCGCAAGCCTTCAAACAAGTAGAATTCATTGATCTCATACCTGCCGTTATAAAATCGTTTGCCTTTGGAGCTGTGATAGGACTCGTAGGAAGCTATAAAGGCTATAACGCCGGACGGGGAACAGAAAGTGTAGGTAAAGCCGCCAATAGCGCCGTAGTGCTCGCATCATTAATGATTATTGTGCTTGACATGATTGCCGTTCAAATTACAGATATGATAGTGTCATCATGAACAGAACTACCTCAGAAACATCCATACCACAAGTCGAACATTCGAACGACAAGAAAGTGATTTCCATAGAACACTTGAAAGTCTCATTTGGCGAACAAGAAGTTCTAAAAGATATTTCGCTGCATGTCAACCAAAATGAGAACCTAGTAATACTTGGTAAATCCGGATCCGGTAAATCGGTATTGATCAAATGCATTGTTCGACTCATTGTGCCGGACAGAGGGAAAATTGAAGTATTAGAGAAAGAAATACTCTCACTTAATTCATCAGAATTGGACAAGATTCGGCAAAAAATTGGCTTTCTGTTTCAAAGCGGAGCATTGTATGATTCGATGACCGTAAGACAGAATCTCGAATTTCCGCTCCGAAGAATGAAGAAAGACCTCTCCGACGACGAAGTAGAAAGCAAGATAAAAGAAGCGCTCGAAAATGTTGGGTTAGTTGATGCGATCGACAAAATGCCCTCACAACTTTCTGGCGGCATGAAGAAGAGAATCAGTTTGGCCCGCACAGTAGTAGTAGATCCAGAGATAATGCTCTACGATGAACCAACAGCCGGTTTAGATCCTGTGACAAGCAGCGAAATAAGTTCACTCATTGTAGACATACAAAAAAAATACAAAACATCTTCCATCATCATTACACACGACATAAAAAGCGCTCAAACCATAGCAAATAGAGTGCTTATGATAGATGAAGGTATTGTGCATAACGAAGGCACAATAGGTGAATTTGAGAAATCAACTGATCCCACCATTCAAAAATTCTTTTCGTAACAAACGGAAAAAAATAACACATCGTTATCGGCCCAACACAACAACACGAACTATACAAAAAATAAAAAATGGGAACACAAAATAAGGGATACAAAATCAGACTTGGAATTTTTGTTGCAGCCGGTATTGCAATATTTGCCATTGCGATTTTCATTATTGGCAAACAAAGAAACTTATTCAATCCGGTATTTAAGATTACTACTACCTTTTACAATGTGAGCGGGTTACAAGTGGGCAACAATGTTAGATTCTCAGGAATAAACGTAGGAACAGTTGATCGCATCAGTATCATAAATGACTCCACAGTTCAAGTCGACATGATGATTCGAAAAGAGGTGAATCAGTTCATCAAAAACGATTGCTTAGCATCAATAGGTTCTGAAGGTATCATAGGCGACAGAATATTAATGATCTCTCAAGGAAGCGCTGAGGCACCTCAGGCAGAAGAAGGACAAGAACTACTATCACAAGAGCCGGTAGAAACAGACGAAATCATTTCAAGTTTGCAGATTACGGCTGTGAATGCAGAAATCATTTCCGCCGAACTAGCCGAAATAATGGTGAATATTAATGAAGGCCATGGAACCTTAGGCCAATTAATTCAGGATTCCACCTTGTCAGAAAGTTTCAGTGCAACCATGTTGAACTTAGAGAAGAGCTCCCAAGGACTTGAGGAAAATATGGAGGCCGCAAAAAACAATATTCTATTGAGGGGATATTTCAACAAGAAAAAACGTGAGGCAGAGAGAAAACGCAGAGATGCACAGAAAGCCCTAGAGAAAGCAAACAAGAAATGACCAAGATGTTTCAAAGAGCCATCTTCACCGTGAATGAATAATAGAACCCATTTTAGCTCAGAAAACTGAAAGTGAATTTATAGCTGGAAGATCACCATCTCATTATATTTGGGCACTAATGAACTGCGCAGTTCAATGGAAACAATAGAACATTCAACAGCCATAATTTCACTAAGGGATGACGGAATTATTAGATTCCAATTCCACAAAAACGCTGTGGTGGATATCAATGCGGCGTTCGATTATGTGAAAATCATCCGGGAATTGAGCCATGGGATTCCACGGGCATTTCTTTTGGATACAAGAGATACGTTTTCCAACCACACATCGGAGGCTCGTCAATATATGGGGAGAAACGCAGAAGCTTTGGAATTCCGGATCGCTGATGCCATTTTAGTCAATTCGCTTCCCCTCAGAATTGTCGGAAATTTTTATATGAAATTCGACACTCCATTGCATCCTGTTCAAATTTTCAAACAAGAAGCGGATGCTATAACCTGGCTTGAAAGTGTACAGCTAGATGTGAGAAAATTTAAATAAGGACAAATCATATTTCTAAGCATAGGTCGAAAGAAATTATTTGAGGAAAAATGATTATCAAAAGATCATTTTGTTTTCACGCTCAACCATGACTTCTGGCTCTTCAATAATTATAAACCCATCATAGAACAATAGATATAGGACTCAAGAGGTAACCTCCAAAAACCACAAAATATTCTTGATCCAATGCAAAACGAATTTCAGATCATAAGTATTCGGATAGCGATAAAAAACCCCGAATTCAGGCAACCTTTAAAAACCGGTTTTACACCGCACTGCGCATTGGAAGCATCTTGAGGTTAATGCGCTGCGGGATTCTCAAATCTACACGATAGAACAAAGTAATAGTTCGACCTATGAATTCCGATATCTCTATCGCGTGATTCGTGTTTCTGTTTCGTGCAGACAAATCCCGCATGATGGATGCACGTATTACAAGATCTGTCTTATCGCGAGATTTGGCCCAAAGATTTTATCAGACTGCGCTATAATTTTGAATTTGGTCGAAAGGTGAAAGATGTTTTTAGAAGTTCCCTTCAATCCCCAGATATCATAAAAACGAACCGAGATAGCAACGACATGGAGAAGAAATTTTATACAAGGTCAATTTTAACCCAGTGACACACCAATCAATTTACCAATGCCGAAAGTAACAGCAGCGGCAGCCAATCCGAAAAGGACTTGTCTAAAACCGGAGAACCAAACATTTCGTCCGGTAAAAAGTGTAATGGCAGCACCGATTAAAAAAAGACCAATGGCGCTTAAAACAACACTCCAAACCATCGCTTTGGTTCCGTCTGTGAACATAAATGGCAGAACAGGAAGTACGGCACCTATTCCAAAAAGTATAAAAGAATAAACCGCTGCTTCCACAGCCGATCCTTTTAGTTCTTCGGGATTAATGCCCAATTCCTCCCTGACCAATACTTCATGGGCATGTTCCTTATTCTTCATTATTTCTGCTGCCATTTCCTGTGCCTGGGCCTCAGGAATGCCTTTAGCCATGTATATTAGCGCAAGTTCTCTCATCTCACCCTCAGGGTTATTCTCAATTTCGTCCATTTCAATTTGCATCTGATTTTCATATAATTCCTGAGAACTTTTGACCGATATCCATTCGCCCAAGGCCATAGATAAAGCACCGGCAAGCATGCCTGCCAAACCAGCCATCAAAACACCATCCTGACCTGCTGTCGCTCCGGCAATGCCCATAATCAAGCTAAAGTTCGAAACCAATCCATCATTGCCTCCCAAGACTGCCGCTCTAATTGCATTACCACCCACTGATCGGTGTCGACTTTCGAATTTTGAAAGCTGCTGACCGGTAACCCTTTTCTCCTTCTCCAGTATTGAGCGGAGAATACTCACATGATTGTTCTCCGAGCCAGATATTTCTACTTTGTTTCGTTTTTTGGTGGCTATTACAGCGCTGGAAATACTTTTTTCGGTATCCATCAATACGCCCAAAACATAGTCGTACCCAAATACTCTACCGATTGTATTGAGGGTTTTCGCCCTCCATGAGGGTTTCATCAAATTCTCCAAATTCAAGTTTTCCTTTTTTGCAAACACTTCTGCATGACTTCTTTCTATATCGCTCATTTGCCTAAAGACGTTGGCAATAGCGCCATCTGTTTCATTGTCCGCTAGTTTACCGTAGAGGTAACTTGCGTCTATTTCAGTTTGTATGTTTTGATTTTTCATTTCCTAATTGTAAAATTAATCCCATCAGATGGCATAAGTGCATTCGAAGATACTTCGAACAAATTCATTTTGAGAGGTTCCTATTATTCTATTCCAAGACTTGTTATTACTCCGTTTGGATTTATGTAATAGTCCAATTTCGTTTCACTACACTGAGCATATCACAACGGTATTTAGCGCTTCATACATGCAAGGTCCTCCAGCGCATTACCTCAAACAGCCTTCAAATGCGAAATTCAGGATGGACCATTGATTAAATAACATTGGTATCATTTGCCATGCTTCAATACCAAGGCCATCTGACCGGCGTGATATGCAGTATGAGAAACTATTCTGCCAAAGGCTTCAGCTTTCGTCTTCGATCCAAACTCCTTGGTAGTAATGCTCGCTACCCAATCCTCCTCAGATTGTTTAGCGAGAATAGCGGAAAGTGCAAGACCTGACTGATTCACATAATCAATCAACTCTTTCAGATTGGACCACTCATCTGTATCTCTTTTATCCATTACTGTCTTGGCAGAGGCTTTTAACTCAGTTGCACCAAATACATTTTTATGTCTATTCGGATGGATGCGCCAACTGTTTGCTCCATTCTGGAAATGAGGCTATTAGCAAGCGATCGAAGATATTGATTCCAGAAGGAAGTCGGTTCTGTTTGTAGCAAAATTCATTCAGATAGTTGTGCAGGTACTTTGGGCTAACACAATGGTGGGTATC
>JAWXBG010000226.1:0-19184 GCA_034439875.1 Flavobacteriales bacterium | reverse complement strand
CATCTTGGATAATGCACAAATGATTAGCGAGAAAATTGAGCTTTGCAATTTCTGCATCAGATTTTGATTGCAATTCTTCCAAAGAATACGTTCCTGCTAATTTGGCATTGGGAACCACATTTTGACCGAAGGAGGTAAGTCCAAGTCCTAGACAAAGAGCTAAGCAAGCAATAAGTTTCATAATGGCGGTTTTGAGTAATTAGAAAACATGACAAAGATAAGGTTGTGTTCGTTGCCTAGATATGATGAAATCAGTCAATGGATTATTTTCACCCCATCAAAAACAGGCTATGAAGATCAAAGAAGTAAAGGAAACTAACGATATAAAGCAATGGATGTCAGTCCCTAATCTCGTCTACAAGGACGATTCCAATTGGATTCCACATCTCCGACAAGATATAGCCAAAGTGTTCGACGAAAAGAAGAATAAATTCTACCATCAAGGAAGGGCCCTTCGTTGGATTGTAATAGATGATAAAAATCATATAATTGGTCGAATAGCGGCTTTTCATTGGAAAAAGTACTCTGCGGGTCAAAAACAGCCGACCGGAGGAATTGGCTTTTTTGAGTGCATTGAAGATGATCAAGCTGCAAAACTGCTGATTTCCACTGCCTGCAATTGGCTCAAATCAGAGGGTATGCAGGCTGTAGACGGGCCGATAAATTTCGGGGAAAAGGATGCTTACTGGGGTTTGCTCATCGAAAATTTCACCGACATGGGTAGCTATCGAATGAATTACAATCCTGCCTATTACCGCAAGTTTTTTGAAGACTATGGATTCAATTTGTACTACGAGCAATTGTGTTATAAGCGCGACATGAGGCTAAAAGTGCAGGATGTTTTCGTGAGAAAGAACAACATGGTTATGAGCGACCCTGATTATCGGGTGGGCAATAGTGTGGGGAGGTCAATAGAGCAAATAGCCGAAGAGTTTTTAATTGTTTATAACAACGCTTGGGCAGGTATTCTTGGTTTTAAGAAGATGGACATCAGGCAAGCGATGGGAATCATGAAAGCCATGAAACCCATTATGGATAGAGAGGTTATGATTTTCGCGTATTACAAGGAGAAGCCTATTGCCTTCTATCTGAATATTCCCGAGCTCAATGAAATTTTCCAGCATGTGCATGGAAACCTCAATTTGTGGGGTAAGTTGATTTTCTTATGGAGGTTCAAGCGCAGGAAATTCCGCACCATGGTGGGCGTTGTTTTCGGTGTCGACCGCGAGTTCCACGGAAAGGGAATAGAAGGGGCGATGATCAAATTTGCGGAAGAGAACGTTGTACCCCTCGATTACTACGATCAGACTATACTGACATGGATTGGAGACTTCAATCCGAAAATGATTAGAGTAATAGAGAATTTAGGAGCTGATTTGTACCGAAAACTGGCTACTTATCGTCTCTATTTTGATTCTTCTAAACCTTTTGAACGACATCCAATTATCGGGTAGGCCTTGTTGAAGTTGACTTTTCAGTCTTTTTTTGAAAAGTTTTCAGCATGGTCACGCTCCATCGAAAACGCCACTATATTTGCACCCGCTTTTTCGGAGAAATTTGAAGGAGTTTTTAGATCTCGTAGCTCAGCTGGTAGAGCAATACACTTTTAATGTATGGGCCCTGGGTTCGAATCCCAGCGGGGTCACAGAATGGAAGAAGAGGAGAGGGTGGTTTTAGGCCACCTTTTTCACTCTTCATAAGCTAACAAGATTTGCCCGGGTGGTGAAATTGGTAGACACGTACGTTTGAGGGGCGTATTGCGCAAGCTGTGCTGGTTCGAGTCCAGTCTCGGGCACCCAATGTAGAACAGAGAGACTCTAGCTAGTCTCTCTTTTTGTTCATAGCTACTTCAACCCAGAATCCGCATTGGAAATCTATTGCAGCGCTAACCCCCTTTGAGATCAAGCACTTTCTCGATTTTTATTACTGATGTATAAAATCTGGCGAGAGCACTTGCTATCTTTGGGGTTTATACCAATTCATAGCGAATCCCAATGAGAATTCTGGGACAAAAGATTTCATCTGCAATATCTAGGCTGAATGCTGCAGTGAAAGAAATAACCTTTTACAGATTCAAACGTCAACATTGTTGTTCCGTATATTTGAACGCATGAAGTTTTTATTAGCTCTCATCATAAGTCTTACTGCAGTTCACCTCTCGGCTCAAGAGGGCAAGAAGCCTATTTTTCAAAATGGTGATTTTCGTCTGGCTTATTCGCTCTCTAACATTGCTTCCAATCAACATCAAATTACAGGCGATTATTTTGTTCACGAAAACTGGAGTTTGGTGTATAGAGCTACTCTGAACTTCGATCAATTCAATACTCAGGCATCCGATTATACCATTCCAATTGGACCGGCTCTTTCAGTAGGTATGTTGGGAGTATTTTCTTGTGGTACGTGTTCTGGCTTCTGTGGAATGGATGATGGGCTTGGTCTTTTGTACTATAGCATGCTCATACCGGATGGAGTGAGTTATCATTTTTATCCGTATAAAAACATCACAGTTTCTCCTTATGTCATTCTATCCGGTTTAGGCGTGTACCGAGGTATCGAAGGTTCACAGTTTTATTATGCTCCTTCTGCCGGTTGCAGGGTGTCGTATACACCTACCCATTTTCCTTTGTCCCTCGTTATAGAGCCTCAGTTTCGCAGAAATTTTGAGTCGAATATTGTCCCAGGTCTATCCACAGGGTTATCAATCACTTTTTGATTTCTCGCTTTCCAAATTGGATAAACCACTCTAGAGGTCCTTTGGTATTTCTCTGAGATATTTCTTTGAGATTATAGTCGCAAAGACAAATGACGCCAATGGTATACCAATTCTGCGTTAAACCCAGAATCCGCATTGGAAGTCTATTGCAGCGATAACCCCCTTTGATATCAAGCACTTTCTCGATTTTTATTCTTGATGTATGAATATACACCATTAAATAAAAATCTGGCGAGAGCACCTGCTATCTTTGGGGTTTATACCAATTCATAACGAATCCCAATGCGGATTCTAGGTTAAATAGTTTATACTGCCTTATGCATTGGAAGTCTGTTTTGGGTAATGCGCTGCAGGATCTTGCATGCATAAAACCGTATGACAGAACAACTCGGTGAATTATAGGTTTTATTTGGTTCAGCTTACTTTTGCAGAATAAACGATGAAATTGAATCTCAAACCCCTCAACGAATGGTGGTTCGGAAGCAATCCACTAAAACTTATTAGCGGCCCATGCAGCGCCGAATCGGAAGAGCAGTTGATGCATACCGCTACATTGCTAAAAGCTACTGGACGGGTTGATTTGTTGCGGGCCGGAATTTGGAAACCACGCACGAGACCCGGCGCTTTTCAAGGTGTTGGCGAAATCGGTTTGAGGTGGCTTAGTGAAGTAAAAAAGAATCTGGATATTCCTGTAACAACAGAAGTGGCGAATGCTGCGCACGTTGAATTGTGTTTGAAGTATGGTGTAGATGTGCTTTGGATTGGCGCTCGAACCACTGTAAATCCTTTTTCAGTTCAAGAGATTGCCGATTCTCTACGAGGAGTAGATATCCCTGTTATTATTAAGAATCCCCTCAACCCAGATCTAGAACTTTGGATTGGTGCAATAGAAAGATTGCATGAAGCGGGCATTGATAAAATCATTGCGATGCACCGAGGTTTCAGTTATTATGGCAAAGGTTTGTATCGAAATAAACCTATGTGGGAAATACCAATCGCATTAAAATCGCAGTTTCCCGAACTACCTGTGTTTTGCGATCCTAGTCATATTTGTGGTCGACGTGATATCCTCGAACAAGTGGCTCAAAAGGCGCTCGACCTCGGATTTTCAGGTCTTATGCTCGAAAGTCACCATAATCCCGATAAAGCGCTCAGTGATGCAAAGCAGCAAGTTACTCCGTCTGATTTGGTATCCATGCTCGACAGATTGAATGTTCGTTCGAATGATACTTTAGATCCAATTCTCACTAGCAACTTGGCATCGTTGAGAGCGGATATCGACAAGATAGATGAAGAGATAATTCAGTTGATTGCTCAGCGCATGCGCATAGCCGAGGGTATTGGCGATTACAAACGAGAACATAACATGACCATTTTTCAACTCGACCGTTACATGGAAATTCTCAAGACTCGCTCCGAGTTGGCCAAAGAACTTGGTATTTCAGAGGAATTCATTCGTAAGTATCTCGAGCAATTGCATAAAGAATCTATTCGAACGCAAACCAAAGTGATGAATTACAAATACTGATTCAATTTTTCAGAAGTTAAATAAGTACTTATACATCAATTATCGGATCTTGGTTTTGAACATAAACTTGTCGCCAATATATCCCTCTAGTTCATCTCCTGCTACTACCGGACCTACACCACTGGGAGTCCCTGTATAGATGAGATCGCCAATTTTCAGGGTCATAAATTTCGAGACAAATGCGATGATATCATCAATGGAAAAAATCATTTCAGAAGAATTTCCGTGCTGGACAATGTCCCCGTTTTTGCGCAAGCTGAATGTTATTTCTGGATTCTTTTCGAATGTGTCAAGTGAAATAAATTCGTCTGAGATGACTGCAGATCCATCAAATCCTTTTGCTTTTTCCCAGGGCAATCCTTTCGCCTTTAACTGAGATTGAACATCGCGGGCTGTAAAATCTATACCTAAACCTACGGAGGTGTAGTATCGAGATGCGAATTTTTTGTCGATGTTTTTACCTAACTTTTCTATGCGGTAAATGAGTTCAACTTCATAATTTATATCGCTACTCCAATCGGGAATAAAGAATGGATTTCCTTTGGGAAGTATTGCTGAATCAGGTTTACAGAAAAAGATCGGCTCTGAAGGAACTTCGTTTTTCAATTCCTTGGCGTGTTCACTGTAATTCCTTCCTATACAAATGATTTTCATAAAAGATTTTTGTTTTTACCTCAACACAAATTCCATACTTACCCTACGGTCACTCTGACTTTCTGATTGAGAATCCATTTCTCCTAAATATCGAGTGATAAATCTTGATTCATCTAGACCACTTTGTCCCAAAAACCTCTTCACCGAGCGAGCCCTGTCTTGAGAGAGTATAAGATTTTTCATTTCGTCGCCTTGGTTGTCTGAATATCCCGTTAAAATAATATTCAATTGTGGGTTTCTGGCTAGAATATCTACAATTTCATTCAGGGCCAAAATACTCGCTGCATGGAACTGTGTGCTTCCCGATGCAAAAAAAACATTGACAATTTTGGGCAGATTGTTCGGGAACCCCGAAGTATTATTTAAAATTGGAGAATCGATGAGCGCATCACTTGAAACCACGGCTCCATCACCTTTAGAGTATCTCACAATATCAACAACCATTCCCTTGAGGTCGTCAATTTGAGATTGTAAATGGGTATTATTTTTTTCTTCAGATTCTCGCCACATAGCCAGTTGTTCCTCCCGAAAGTCGTTGAACTCCTCCCGCATAGCTTTCATTTCCGCATTGCTGAGTTGCATCATTTCCAGCATCTGTTGCATAAATACTTCACTTGTGTTTGATCCGATTGCACTTGTATTCACCAATGGCAAAGTACTTCTATCCTCAATGTTCATCAACTTCAATTCAGAATCATATTTTTCAGTACCTGCAATTGGAAGCATAGTCTCCGCATCATATTGAATCCAGTCCTGAAGTATATCATCAGATGTTCTTGAATCTGTAAAAGTTGTTTCTGTTTCGGCAAAGGCCACCAGATTTTCAGTGGAAAACAATTTGACTTCAGTTATGGCAAGGTCTTTTAAAGTTCTCAATTCCTTTTGGGTGTGCAAATAGGCAAGTTGACTCAATTTTGATTCATCTGTGGTGCTTTTTGCCCAAGCCATCTTGTACAAGTCTTGAGATTCGATATTCGCTATTTGATCATCTATTTTTTCAGAGAATCCATTGAAAGGACGTACTTCTTTAAAATCATAAAACTTTATAGCATTCGCTACAATTTCATTCATATCGCGCACCATTTGCTTGCGCGGTTTTTTGAGTTTGTAGCGATTTTTGTCCCGAACAATTCCATGATCTATATAAAAACTGAGAGAAGCACTGATTAATTCCTCTAATCTATCGAGTTCAGATTCTTCGATAGGCTCGTAATAATTGATGATTATTTTCTGTTCACTACTTTGGACCATGCGAAAGCCATCCACCCCTTTGCCGGTTGTATCTCCAACAAATTGGTTGATCACAGTGGTGTTCTGTGCAAACAAAGACACATGCCAAATGAAACACAGCACGATTGATGTCAAAGCTAGGTAGGCTTTCATGACTCGTTTCCAAAGGTAGATTCTGCAAGGACCTCAGAGGTTTGAATTGAAGTTATTTCAAGTGTGATTTATGAACAATGTTTAAACATTTTTGGAGTTTACATTTGCAGAATATAAAATGTCATTGAAATGAAAAAATGGATGTGGACTTTTTCAGCTTTGCTTGTTTTATCAAGTGGTTGCAAAAAGGAGGAAGAAAAGCCGACTGCGGTTGCACCTCGGGTATTCTTTCGTTTCGCTTTTGATCCGAATCAAGTGCGTTTAGATAGTTTCGGAAATGCAAGTGTTTTGCCTGCTAACCACGCGGCACAAAGTCCTCAGTTCAATGAGATGAGCGCTCATTATATAGAATTTACTCCTTCTATGTTTACCGGTTTGGGTGATGGTGAAATCTTGTATATGGCTCCGGAAACAGAGGCAGGTGGAGAAATGGCCATAGACTTCAATCAATCTATCAGAGCTGGAGAAGGCGAAGATTTTTTCTCAATACCCATTTCACAATTGGAACCGGGTACTTATGAATACATACGGGTGTCGCTTGCTTATCAGAATTACGATGTAGATTTTTTGGCGGAAGGTTTCGACTTAACTGGCTCTATCGCTAGTTTTATTGGATACAGAACCTACATCGAAGATTATGTGATCAATACCGAAAGCATAAATGTGAATGGCAACAAATCTCAGGGTTACTGGGGTTTTGAAACAGATGTTCCTTTTCTAGGAGTTCAAACCTTGGAAGGACAAGCTCCGGAGGGCGCTACAACAGTACCTAATCCGATTTTTGCCTCTTCGCCTGTTCCCGCAGGCTCATGTGTGGTAACGGGAGAATTCGCTGAAGGACTTGTGATCCAAGGAAATGAAACCAAGGATATCTTCATCACTATTTCTTTGTCCACAAACAATAGTTTTGAATGGCTAGAAGTAGTTGCTGATGGGAAATTCGAGCCGGGAATAGGAGAAAATGTGGTAGACATGGGGATTCGCGGTTTAATTCCCTATGTAACTGTCGGTGAGTAATTACATCAATTCATCATCTCGGTGAATATTCTTTTTCACAACAATGCGACCGTTGAATATCCCGCTCACAAGGGAGAGAAATAAACTAAGAAGAAGGGCGTACCAGAAGTTGTGTACGTAAAAACCCGGCACTATTTCCCGTGCTATCAATATCATGCTTGCATTAATAACAAGTAGGAATAAACCTAAAGTGAATATCGTAGCGGGTAGTGTTAGCATGATCAATAGCGGTTTTACAAAAGCATTGAGCAAGGCTAATACGACGGCAGTGAGAATGGCGATCCATGATTTATCGAACCGCACACTGTCCATCAAATAATCAGCTATCAGCAGAGCAATCGACGATACCATGATCTGTAAGATGGTTCCGTTGGCATCCCACTTTATTGTTTTTCGGCTTTCTTGAAAGTTCATAGCGCAAAAGTAATGGCTTTGACAAATAAAGGCTCAAGGGAAGTTCAATCCAGAATCCGCATTGGGATTCGCTATGAAGTGCTAACCCCCGCAGATAGCAAGTGCTCTCGCCAGATTTTTATTTGATGGTGTATATTCATACATCAAGAATAAAAATCGAGAAAGTGCTTGATATTAATGGGGGTTGGCACTGCAATAGATTTCCAATGCGATTCTGGGTTAAACTCGGATTTTGCCGATGTTTTAGCGATTCTTTCTATATTTTTATTCGTGAATAACTGCTTATTTCTTTCTATGTTAAATAGTGGGTTCTGGCCTAGTTTTGCAGTAGTTTTTGAATAAATACCTATGAAATTCTTTATTGATACAGCCAACCTCGATCAAATTCGTGAAGCCAAAGACCTTGGAGTTCTCGATGGAGTAACAACCAATCCAAGCCTCATGGCGAAAGAAGGAATTACTGGCACTGATCTCGTGATGAAACATTATATCGATATCTGCGAAATAGTAGGGGATGGCGATGTGAGCGCTGAGGTTATTGCAACTGATTTTAAAGGCATGATTAGCGAAGGTGAAGCACTTGCGGCCCTCCATCCAAATATTGTGGTTAAAGTACCTATGATTAAAGATGGGGTTAAGGCCCTGCGTTATTTCACAGATAAAGGTATTCGCACCAATTGCACCTTAGTGTTCAGCGCAGGTCAAGCATTGCTTGCAGCCAAAGCGGGTGCCTCCTATGTATCTCCTTTTGTAGGCCGACTTGATGATATATCAACGGACGGAATTCAACTTATTGAACAAATCAGGCTGATTTATGATAATTACGGATATGCCACCGAGATTCTTGCGGCTTCTGTTCGTCACCCTATGCACATTATTCAGTGTGCGGAAATTGGTGCTGATGTAATGACAGGACCTCTTTCGGTAATCCTCGCATTGTTGAAACATCCGCTAACGGACAATGGACTTGCGCAATTTTTGGCCGATCACGAGAAAGCTGCTTCTCTTGCCAAATAATTTTACTTTTTAAATGATCCTGAATATCCATCCCGACAATCCTGATAAAAGGAAGATGGAAATCGCTTTGGGTATTCTGAAGGATGGAGGTGTTATTGTTTTCCCGACAGATACAGTTTACAGTTTGGGATGCGATCTTTTAAATTCAAGTGGTATAGAGCGCATCGCAAGAATGAAAGGTTTGAAACCTGAAAAGGCCAATTTCTCTATTATTTGCAATGATCTATCACACATTTCGGAGTACAGTAAACCGATGGAGAATCATACGTTTAAAATGATGAAAAGTCTATTACCCGGACCTTTCACTTTTATTCTGGAAGCCAATCGAAACGTTCCAAGAATATTCTCGTCCAATCGAAAAACCATAGGTATCCGTGTTCCGGATAATAATATCACAAGGGAGTTGGTTCAAATGTTGGGTCGACCCATAGTGAGTACTTCTTTGCACAGTGAGGATACTTTATTGGAGTATCCAACCGATCCAGAAGATATTCACGAGCAATGGGGTAATCAAGTAGAGCTAGTTATTGACGGCGGTCCCGGAGGTTTAGAAGGATCCACAGTGTTGGATTGCACGGCGGGTGAGATGGTCGTTGTTCGTGAGGGTAAAGGCATGCAACTACTCAGCCTGTAACTACTAACTTTTCCGAATTTCTTTCCACGCATAAGGAATGTTTTGAATGATGTCGCTTGCAATGAGTCCATCAATCCCTAATTCTTGAGCAGCCATATCACCGGCCAACCCATGAAGATAAACACCCAGGATGGCGGCTATTTTTGCATCATAACCTTGAGCCAAAAGCGAACCGATGATGCCAGTAAGCACATCACCGCTGCCAGCCGTGGCCATTCCCGGATTGCCTGTTGAGTTAAAGAAAACATCTTCATCAGGGCATGCAACAGCAGTGTAAGCGCCTTTTAAAACAATAATTATTCCTAGCTCCGCAGACTTTTTTCGCTGTGTGATAAGTCTGTCAAAAGTGTTTTCATGTTTGCCAAAAAGTCGATCAAATTCACCAATATGCGGAGTAATTGTAGCGTTTTTAGGAAGTTTCGCAATGAGGTTCTTCTCGGCAATGAGGTTTAAGGCGTCCGCATCAAGAACCATCGGAATGGTAGGTTCTAAAAGCATTTTTCTGAGCATCAATGATGTCTGTGGTTCTGTCCCAATTCCCGGACCCATCGCCAAAGCGTCCATTTGAAGGTTTATTGAACTGCTCATTAGAAAATTTTCACCTTCATCTGTTTCG
This sequence comes from Flavobacteriales bacterium, assembly GCA_034439875.1. Classification (GTDB taxonomy): domain Bacteria; phylum Bacteroidota; class Bacteroidia; order Flavobacteriales_D; family Sanyastnellaceae; genus JAWXBG01. Next base: position 9,208 of record JAWXBG010000226.1, on the reverse strand, counting down.
CACATTACTTCAGGAATGGAAGTCTGCATCACAGTTAATGTGCAACGCGGGATAAAGGCAGTAACCAATCCACAACCGGCTTTTTGGGCGGCTTTGGCCGATAATACTGCAGCCCCAGATTTACCAATACTGCCGGCTATCAATTGCAGATGACCTCGGCTATTTTTGAACGCGTGTTTCTCTATTGAGAACAATTGATTATGAATCCAATTTTGATCTGTGAACTGCCAATTGCATGTTGTTTCATTCTCGTAATTCTGCGCAAGCCCAATATCTAGAACAATGAGTTCACCGATGTATTTGTCATTCTCTCGAAAAAGAAATATTCGCTTTGGAGTTTGAAAGGTCAGTGTGATATCAGCTTCAACGATATCCCCAGATTGCGGACCTAATAGATCTATATCCATACCAGAGGGAACATCAATTGAGATAACAATATTCTTTGAGCTATTTATGCGTTGAATAAGACCGATAACAGTACCTTGAACCGGCCTGCTCAAACCGGTTCCGAACAAACAGTCAATAATTATGCAATCATCATCGGGATCAGACCAATCATCAATTTTTTCAATCCATGTGAAATCGGAATTCATGCCAATCAACTCTTCCAAATTGACTTTAAAGTCTGGGCTTCCTTTTTCTTGTGGACCGACCAAATAAATTTCAATCTTTAGACCTTGCCAGATGAGCATTCGGGCTATAGCCAGACCATCGCCACCATTGTTGCCGGTTCCGCAGATTACCCGAAAGGACGATTGGTGAAATTCCTGTAGGATGAATTCTGTACAACGCGAAGCGGCTCGTTCCATAAGTTCATGAGAGGAAATATCTTCATCTTCCAGACTTGCGAGATCCCATTTTTGGATATGTTCACGATCAAATAGTTTCATACTCTCTCAAACTTTCGGCAAGATAGCGATCTAGATAGCCAATTGAAAAGGGATTCATGAATTTGGCATTGTCATTGGATCGACGTCTCAAAAACAATGGGTATTGAGTGGGCCGAGCAATAGGATGAACATTGATACGTTCAAATCATGCAAGGAAACCAGTGCGATACACCCCGCATGAAACTGTAATTTCACACCTTTTACAAGAACTCTAAACAGAGGAACATGTCCAGATACCTTCTTACCGCAACTTTCCTGTTATCCGGCCTTTTATTTTATGGCCAGAAGACCGCTACTTTCTACGATATCAATCGGCACTATTACGAAGCATTGGAGCTGTTCCAAAAGGAAAAGTATGTGGCAGCACAGGAGAAATTTGACCAATATATTTTGGCTGAGACCAATGCGAAGACTGAGCTGCGCGTAAATGCAGAGTACTATCGAGGAATATGCTCACTTTATTTGTTTCACAAGGATGCAGAATTCGATCTCGAGCGTTTTGTTCAAGAGCATCCAGATAGTCCTTGGGTTTGGCATGTGTATTACCAACTGGCTACGCACAACTACAGAAAGAAGAGCTATAAAAAGGCCCTCGAATGGTTTGAAAAGGTAGAAACCGAGGGGCTCACAACTGATCAAAAAACAGAATTCCATTACAAGAGAGGTTTTTCTTTTTTTGAAACTGGACAAATAGGATCAGCAAGGAAAGATTTTTACGAGGTAAAGGATATTCCCGGCGATTATCAAAATGCTTCGATCTACTATTACTCGCATATTTCCTACGAAGAAAAGAATTATCAAACAGCATTAGAAGGATTCAAAAAGCTAGAGACCGATGCTTCATTCGCTCCAATTATTCCGTATTATGTTACTCAGATTTTGTACAATCAGGGTAAATATGATGAGTTGCTCGTCTATGCGCCACCAGTGCTGGAAAAGGCGAAGGAGAACGCAACAAAACGCGCTCCCGAAATTGCACGTCTGATTGGCGACGCTTATTACAGAAAAGAAAAGTTCGCAGAAGCACTTCCATTTTTGTTGATGTATCATGAAGATACTGATAAGAAGGATAAATCTTCGGAAGATTTTTATCAGCTCGGATATACCTTTTATAGAACAACAGAATATGCCAAAGCTTTGGATGCATTTAGCAATTGCACTGCTGAAGGTGATTCATTGGACCAAATGGCAACATACAACATGGGTGATTGTTATTTGAAACTTGATCAAAAAACCTATGCACGAAATGCATTTAAGGAAGCATCGGATCTCAACTACAATTTGCAAATCAAAGAAGATGCACTTTTCAATTATGCCAAACTTGCCTTCGAACTTTCTTACAACCCTTTTCATGAAGCTATTACAGCCTTTGAAAACTATTTAGGGGAATATCCGAATTCGCCGAGAAAGGATGAGGCTTATGAGTTTTTACTAAACGTGTATATGAAGACACGCAATTATGAAGCCGCTTTAAAATCGTTGGATAAGATTGCCAACAAGGATGCTCGAACGAAGGAAGCTTATCAAATTGTGGCTTACAATAGGGGAGTTGAATTGTTTCAGACTGGAGCTTATGCTGAAAGCGAAAAATTTTTCGATAAAGTTTCCGTGTTTCCTCTTAATCCTCAGATTACCGCGGAAGCAATTTTTTGGAAAGCCGAAGTCGCATTTAAATTAAAGAACTACGGAAAGGCACATGATCACTACACAAATTTTACGAGTTTGCCTGGTTCGTATTCCAGTGAGTATTACGGAATGGGTCATTATGGAGATGGATATAGTTTTTTCAAACAAGGAATTGGAGTAGATGGTACCGATGCTCAAAGTATCAGTCTGAGAAATCAAAAATTTGTGTCGGCCAATACAAGTTTCAGAAAATACGCTGATGGGCAAGGAGAAAAAGATGCTAAAAAACTAGGGGATGCATATATGCGTATTGGCGATTGCTACTACGCCACAAAGGAGTATGTGCAGGCCATAGCAAATTACGACAAGGGTATAGCTGCGGGCGACGCTCAAAAGGACTATGCGACTTATCAAAAGGCTATTTGTTATGGGCTAAACGATCAAAATGATAAGAAGGCATGGGTATTGAAAAATATGCTTTCTGAAATGCCAGGTTCAGAATACGCAGTAGAAGCAAAGTATGAGTTGGCAAAAACGTATATGGCAGAGGACAGGATAAATGAGGCCGAGGTGTATTACAAAGATGTCATCAACAACCATGCGAACACACCATTCAAAAAGCAAAGTTTGCTAGGCTTGTGTCTGATCTACACAATACAAGAGGATGTATCATCGGCGAAAGAAACATGGAACACGATGAAGGCGGCGTATCCAAATGATAAAGTATTGAAAGAAGCTTATACTGTATTAAAGACCTTACTCATTGATGATCCACAGTTTGTGAATGATGCGACAAATATTTCTGTACTCGATGTTCAAACATCGGATTTAGACGATGAGGTTTTCAAAAAGGCGGAGGGATATGCACTCACTGGAGATTGTACAAATGCCATTTCAAAACTAGAAGCATATCTAAAGCAATACAATCCGGCGATTCACAAAACAGAGGCGAACTATTATTTGTCTGAGTGCTACTGGACCAAAGGGGATAAGCAGAACGCTTTGCTCGCGTGCAACGAGGTCATAAAATCACCTGTTGGAGAGTACACTGTGCCTTGTCTTATCATGGCATCCACTATTCAATACAACAATAAAAATTATCGAGAGGCTTTAGATCTTTATATCAAACTCGAACAGATATCACCTACGGATAAATTAGAGGCTCAAATAGGGCAAATGAGATGCTACTATTTATTGGGCGAGTTGTCGGATGCAAAGACGTTTGCTGATCTGGTAATAAGCAATACCAATACACCTGAAGATATCCGACGTACGGCATATTTATGGAGAGGTAGAATTAGGATGGCAGAAGAGGATTACACTAGAGCCAATTCCGACTTTACAGAAGTTATGAAGAAAGGTGGAGTAATGGCTGCAGAAGCGAAATATCGTAAAGCAGATATCTTGAATCGTACAGGTCAATTTGCCAAATGCGAAACGGAATGTTTTGATCTCATTGAGGACTACTCTTCGTTTGATGAATGGAAATTCAAGACATTCCTTTTGCTTGCGGACAATTACATTTCAATGGAAGATTATTTCAACGCGCGAGCTACTATTGAAGCTATTTTAGAAAACGTAGATGAATCATGGGTTATCGATGAGGCGAATTCTAAATTGGATTATTTGGATGAGATTGAGAATGCCCAAGAAGGCAATCGAGGTGAGGAACCCATCGAAATTGATGTGAACAACGATTAATCCGAATTCTAAAGAACAGACTCAAAAGAACGACCCAATGAGAAATATTTTTTCAATCATATTTTTTGTGCTGATGTCTACATTCAGCATAGCTCAACGTCCTGAAGTAACTGACTCTCTCGAGTGGGATGTTACGGTTACGGGAAACAGGATCATAATGCTCAATGATGCAAATAAAATAGGAGTTTCACCGGACATTAGAGAGAATATTCTGGAAATCCCTCCAATTCAATATAGCATTATACCCACGAGAAAAAACGTCACTATTCCGTTAAAGCCAATTACTCCTGCAAAGGTGAATATAGACAACAAGCTACAGAAGTTATATCGAGGATATCTGAAAGCCGGATACGGTTTGTACTTCACTCCACTTGTCGATTTTTATTACACCGACGGTAGGAGCAAGAAGGGGACTTTTGGATTTGGATACAACCACCTTAGTTCGGCCGGAGGGGTGAGTGCTGATGACAGCATACCAGATCATTTTAGCGATAACAAAGCAGATCTCTGGGGTAAATGGTTTTTTAGTAAAAATGCATTGACGGCAGGAGTGAATTGGGAGAGAAATCTTTGGAATTTTTATGGCTTCGACCCTGAGATTTATTCAGGGGTTCAGGTAGATAGTATTACTCAACGTTTGAATACTTTCAGCGGTAGAATAGGTTTGGAAAGTTTTTTCAAAGATTCTACAGACATCAATTACGAAGGAGATCTCTCGGTTCGCAGCACGAAAGATTTATTTGATGGGGAAGAAACAAATGTGGATGTGAAGGTTCATGGAAGCAGATTTATGAATGCTGAGTTTATAGATGGATGGCTTGGCATCAACTACAATCAATTCATTAGCATGAGGCCTGATACAGTGCAGAACAAACTCGTAAAAAATGATTTCGATAATGCAATTGTAAGTGCTGTGGGAACAGCAACGTCTGAGATGGAGAATTTCAGACTCATTGTAGGAATGGGATTGTATAATGATGCACGGGGTGAACAACCTTTTCATTTCTATCCAATGGCCGATGCCAGATATATTATTGCTGACGGTTTGATTGTTCCTTTTGCAGGTATCAAGGGAGGACTCACGCCGGTTAATTATTATTCGCTAACCAGAGTGAATCCATTCATAGAAACTTTTTCGGAGTTGCGCAATCTCAACAATAAGTTGGAGGTCTACGGAGGAGTGAGCGGAGCATTGTCTAGTACCGCTAGTTTTGATTTGAGTGTGAATTACAATAAATACGTAGACTTCGCATACTTTGTAAACGACTCAGTTTTTTCTCCCGGCAATGCGTTTAAAGTCGTTTACGACAAATTGGATGTCCTTGATTTCAAGGGAACACTTACGTATCGTGCAGGGGAGAAGTGGAATGTGCAATTGACAGGGGATTATTATCAGTATACCACCTACGATGAAAGACAGGCTTGGCATCAACCAGATATAAAGTTTGGTTTTAACGGAGAATACAATTTGGATAACAAGTTCATCATCTCCTCTCAAATAGCTTATGTAGGTCGACGTTGGATTAAAACCAATGCACAACAGATTACAGAACATGCCGGAGAAGTGGAAGGTTTGGGTATTGCTCCAAATACAGCTCCTTTTATTTATAGGTTAGAAGGGTTCATGGATGCCAATTTGAAAGTGGAGTACCGATACAATAGAAGACTATCGGGTTGGGTTCAATTCAATAACATGTTGGCTACAAGATACCAGCGATTCAATGCATATCCTGTTCAGCGATTTAATGCTATGATGGGATTCACTTATGGGTTCTTTTGATAGTGGGAATCATCTTGAGTAGCTGTTATACCTATGTTACTTAATCCTCCAGTGCGCAGTGGAAGTCTGTTTTGGTTAATGCGCCGCAGGATTTTGCATGCATGAAATGGTAAATGTCGTGGTGATTTATGTTTAGTTCAATGTAGTGAAACGGTATTGGAGTACTACAGATACATAAACGATATAAACGTGGTAATATACTGATTTTACTTGATATTTCCAAGAAAAATCGTTTAAAACATACTGATTGAACGACTAATCAATACGCTGTATTACAGATAGTTAACCCATCTTTAGGTGAGTCCTGCTCACGCTTCCATTTGTTCATCTTTTGTTAACAAACGAAGGGTCTTCAAAATGCTTATTTTTTCCAATAAAGACGGGGGATTCACTACATTTGTGGGCCATTAAAAAGGGCTGATTTTTTCAGCCTTTTTTATTGATGGATTAACAAACAAATTAATTGAAAGTAAAGTGGAGGAAATAGTAACCCCTATGAGCGAAGATTCAAAAAAAGTACCAACCTATACCGCCGACAATATCCAAAGCCTCGAGGGTATGGAGCACGTGCGTATGCGTCCGGCGATGTACATTGGAGATATTGGGATGCGTGGTCTGCATCACTTGGTTTACGAAGTAGTCGATAATTCGATTGACGAAGCGATGGCAGGGTATTGCGATAACATATCGGTCATTATCAATGAAAACAACAGTGTTACAGTTGAGGACAACGGTAGAGGTATACCGGTAGACATGCACAAGAAGGAGGGAGTTTCTGCTCTTCAAGTGGTAATGACGAAGATTGGAGCAGGAGGAAAGTTCGATAAAGGCTCGTATAAAGTTTCTGGTGGATTGCACGGAGTGGGTGTGAGTTGTGTAAATGCGCTGTCTAGTCTTCTGAGAGTTGAAGTTCACCGTGAAGGTGTTATTTGGGAGCAAGAGTACTCAAAGGGTATTCCATTATTTCCCGTTCGCACAGCGGGTGAAACCAATAAGCGCGGAACTGTTGTAGTGTTCCAACCGGACACCTCAATTTTTGATGTTTCCGAATATCACTATGCGACGCTTGCGAATCGTCTTCGCGAATTATCATTTCTCAATAAAGGTATTACACTCACTTTATGCGACAAACGCGATATAGATGAAGAGGGAAATGCAAAATTTGAAACCTTCCTATCAGTTGACGGATTAGAAGAGTTCGTTAGATACCTGGATGAAACTCGTGCGCCGATTATTCAAAAGATCATTCACATGGAACGCACTGATGGAGAAATCCCCGTGGAAGTTGCCATGACATACAATGAATCATTTAATGAGAACATTCACAGTTATGTAAATAATATTAATACCACCGAAGGGGGTACACACTTGCAGGGTTTTAGAAGAGGCTTGACTAGCACATTGAAAACGTTTGCTGAGAAAAGCGGTCTTTTAGAAAAATTGAAAATCGAAATTAATGGTGACGACTTCCGTGAGGGTCTCACCGCAGTGGTTAGTGTTAAGGTTCAAGAACCACAATTTGAGGGGCAGACCAAAACCAAATTAGGCAACAAGGAGGCCGTAGCTCCTGTAAGCCAAGTGGTAAGCGAAATGCTCGAAGCCTATCTTGAAGAAAATCCTTCAGATGCTCGTTCCATCGTGAACAAAGTAATTTTGGCCGCACAAGCTCGCCACGCTGCGCGCAAAGCACGTGAGCTAGTTCAACGCAAAGGTGTGGGTACAGGCGGTGCATTGCCGGGTAAACTTGCCGACTGTTCTGAAAAAGATCCAGGCAAATCTGAGTTGTTCCTTGTCGAGGGTGACTCGGCAGGTGGTACAGCTAAGCAAGGTCGCGATCGACAGTTTCAAGCGATTCTTCCGCTACGAGGTAAAATCCTCAATGTGGAAAAGGCTATGCTACACAAAATATTGGAGAACGAAGAGATCAGGAATCTATATACCGCACTTGGCGTTTTTGTAGGAACTGAAGAGGATAGCAAAGCCCTTAACATATCGAAACTTCGCTACCATAAAATTGTCATCATGTGTGATGCTGATATTGATGGAAGTCACATCGAAACACTGATCCTTACTTTCTTTTTTAGGCACATGCGGGAACTGATCGAAAACGGATTCATATACATTGCAACTCCTCCATTATATCTGGTCAAAAAAGGTGGTAAAGCCGAGTACGCGTGGAATGAAGCTCAAAGAGATGTTTTAATCGAGCAAATGAAAGGAGCAGGACAAGAGAGCAGTGTAAATATCCAGCGCTATAAGGGTCTTGGAGAAATGAATGCCGATCAACTATGGGAAACAACTCTCAATCCAAATTTTAGGACACTCCGCAAAGTGACCATCGATAATGCTGCTGAATGTGATCATATTTTCTCGATGCTTATGGGCGACGAAGTTCCACCGCGTCGTGCGTTCATCGAAGCAAATGCGAAGTATGCGAAGATTGATGTCTAGGACAAATTGATACTTTGAAAAGGACCGCCGTTTGGCGGTCTTTTTTTTACCCCAGACCATTGTGTCCCATGTCACCCTGACCCAAGCTCATTGTATTTCTGAGCTCCCTTCTTTTCTACGTCACCCTCACCCAAGCTCCTTGTATTTCTGAGCTCCATTCTTTTCTACGTCACCCTCGCCCAAGCTCCTTGTATTTCTGAGCTCCCTTCTTTTCTGCGTCACCCTGACCCAAGCTCCTTGTATTTCTGAGCTCCATTCTTTTCTGCGTCACCCTGACCCAAGCTCCTTGTATTTCTGAGCTCCATTCTTTTTTACGTCACCCTGACCCTAGTCAGGGTCTCACACCCGGGCTCATCAAACATCTACATCCCACACATCTCTACCTCACCCAAGCTCCTTGTATTTCTGAGCTCCATTCTTTTCTACGTCACCCTCGCCCAAGCTCCTTGTATTTCTGAGCTCCCTTCTTTTCTGCGGCACCCTGACCCAAGCTCCTTGTATTTCTGAGCTCCATTCTGTTCTACGTCACCCTGACCCTAGTCAGGGTCTCACACCCAGGCTCATTAAACATCTACATCCCACACATCTCTACGTCACCCTCACCCAAGCTCCTTGTATTTCTGAGCTCCATTCTTTTCTGCGTCACCCTCACCCAAGCTCCTTGTATTTCTGAGCTCCATTCTTTTCTGCGTCACCCTCACCCAAGCTCCTTGTATTTCTGAGTTCCATTTTTTTCTACGTCACCCTCACCCAAGCTCCT
>JAWXBG010000225.1:0-17927 GCA_034439875.1 Flavobacteriales bacterium | reverse complement strand
TTCATCGGCAAAATTAGGGTGCAATTTTTCTATCGCTTGATTTGGGTTTATGTATCTGTAATATTCCAATTCCGTTTCACTCCATTGGCCTATAACAGCGACTTTGACGGCATTTGCCATTTCGTGCATGAAAGATGCTGCAGCTCATTGCCCAAAAAAAACTTCCAATGCGCAATGCAGCATAGACTCTTTAATAGGCAGAATTGGTATTATCCTGAATCACGCGATAGAGATATCGGAATTCATAGGTCGAACTATTACTTCGCTCCATCGTGTAGATTCGAGAATCCCGCAGCGCATTAACCTCAAGACACTGCCAATGCGCAATGCGGGATAAACCCAAAAGATAGGAAGTGCGCTGGCCAGATTTTTATTTTTGTTGACGTTACTATTTATACTGAACGAGATCGCTCCCTCTCAGCTGGAGTGGGCTTGGGAGAGGTCTTTTTCAAACGTGAGGAATTAAAATGATTCAACTATTCAAGATCGATTTCTATCGGGACCGCATTTCCTTTTCCACATTTCCTTCATCTTCTCTCGATCTTCCGGTGACATGTTCATCCATTTATCGCGAAATTGTTTTTGTGCGAAGGGAGGACGTTTTGAATACGGACGTTTGAAATGAAATCCACCGAATAGTATGCGAGACAATACAAAAATCCCCATGGCTTGCCAGTAGCTTATACTTTGCACGGAGCTTACTTGCACTAATATGGAATTCCAGAGCCACATCACAATGGCAGAAAGCGCAAAGGCGGCGAGTGTAAAGAAGAATACAAACATTCCTCTGAAGCGGCGTGGACCTGTGGATTGTGGTGAGTACATGGTGTTTAATTTTCGTTCAAAAGTTCGTTGTATAAAGGACGCAGTCTATTGCGCAGATGTTTTATTGCGTAGCCTTTCCGACTGATAATTGTTTTGAGGTTTTCCGATTGTTCATTGGCAATAATTTGAAGAGTTTTGTCTTCGAGTTCATTTTCCACAAATACCAATCGCTGTTCTTCTGGGAGCTCTTGTAAAGCTTCCATCAGTTCCTCCCAAAAGGCCTCTCGAAAGAGCGCAAATTCCGGATCATCATCCGTTGCAACGGCCAGAATTTCTGAAAAACTTATTTCTCCATCCTCGTCTTCGTATTGAAAGTCTTCGATGGAATTAGTTTTCTTTTTGCGATAACCATCCGTTACCCTGTTGCGTGCCACTTCATGCAGCCAACCGCTCATGCTACCTATATCCTCCAAGTTGGTAAGCCTGCTCAATTGATACCATACATCTTGAAGGATGTCTTCTGCTTCTTCTTCTGAACCAACTTTACCGCGGATAAAACCAAATAGCTTGCGACCGTAGGCGCGCACTATGGAGTTGATGTTGGTTCCGGGGTTTTCGTTCATATAAAGGATTCCTTCTTGTGGGAAGACGGAGGAGGGGCAATTTTACTTTAAATAATGTGAAAATTGGCGAGCGCGACGGTAATACAGTATTGGTATCTGAAATAGTCCAATACCGTTTCACTTCATTGGCCTAAAACAGCTACTCTAACTGCATTTAGCGATTCATGCATACAAGATCCTGAAGCCCATTACCTAAACAGACTTCCAATGCACAATGCGGGATGGACTTTTTTATAAGCAGAATTGGGATAATCTACAGATCATATTCAAACTTCAATAACCCGTCGATTGGGCGAAATATATAGATGGCTGTATTATTTCCGTGAGGGATCGCAGCGGAAAGCCCACAGCTCCGAGGTCACGAGGAGCGAGGACTTGAAGCAAAGAGCCCGACCCCGCTTAACAGAACGAGCGGGTTTGCGAGATTGCTGTTCGCGGGGCACGGCAAAACCTCTTTGGCTTTTCTTCTACTAAAGGTTTCGGAACTTGTCGTGAAATCGAAGTACTATTTACGATGTAACGGAAAACACTCGGATAAGTGTGTTGATCAAATAATACCGTTTATGGATTTGTAATAGTCCAATTGCGTTCCACTTCATTGGTCTATAACACATGCTCTCACGGCATTTACCACTTCATGCTTATAAAACAGTTTGGACTATTTAACCCAGAATCCGCATTGGAAATCTATTGCAGCACTAACCCCCTTTGATATCGAGCACTTTCTCGATTTTTATTCTTGATGTATGAATATACACCATCAAATAGGAATCTTGCGAGAGCACTTGCTATCTTTGGGGGTTAGCACTTCATAGCGAATCCCAATGCGGATTCTGGGTTTGATAGGCAAAATTGGTATATCCTCTGCCTCCGAAAGTATCCCATATAGAATTTCCGGATTCTACAAAAAAAAGAAGACCACCCAATTGGTGGCCTTCTCGCAAAAGTTAGGAAGAGTGTATTAGTTGTTCACTAGCAGTTTTTCAGTGAAGCGCTTTGTTCCGTTAGTCAACACGAGTGTATAAATACCTGTTTGAAGTTGTGAATTAAATTGAACAAGGGTGTTCAAGTCTCCGGTAGTAACGTATTGCACATCATAAACGATGCGGCCACTAACATCCAGAATGGTGATAATACTTAGTTCTTCCTCCATGTCGGTCAGATTAATATTAATCATTCTGCCATCAAATGGATTCGGGTAAACACCGAGTGTCGACTCTTCGATTGCTAGTCTATTATGAACGAGTTTTGTTGATTGATTCTCACTATCAAAGCCAAACATCAGTTGCGGCCCTACAATAGATAGACATTGTGCAGAACCCGGTGTTCCTTCTCCGTATGCAAAAATGGGTGTGGTAGTCACGTTATATGTAGCACCTGCCACTAAACCTGGCACTGTCAACAAGGAAAGGAATCTGTTAGATGAACCACGATAGAAGTCAAATGGTAATTCTGCAATATCAGTTCTTTCGAATGTCCATTTGTAATCAATCACACCACAGATGAATGGATTAGAGGCAATACTTGAACCGTGGAATTTTGGTCCGTTGGAACACTGATCAGATGGACGAAGTGAGGTTGTTGGTTGCGATGCAATGATCACTTCGCACAAAGACTGAGTTAGAATTTCAAGCGTGTCGTTTTCGCCCTCGCTGTTTGGCACGTAATAAATAGCTGTAATTGCAACATCATATGTGTCACCCCATTGCAAACCATTTACAGTGCCAAGTTGCAAGAAAGTTGTGCCATTACGTGTTTTTGTAAAAGTCTCAAGGGTCGTAGTAGAGGTAAATTCAAAACGATATGCATTCGCTGCCACATAATCTGCTTTATATGAACCGCAGAGATTGTATGGACCCGAACCATAATCGCAAGTGCTTGAATTGGCAAAACTGATGCATGCCGTGAACATACCTATACCATTAGATGAATCGTAGTTGCGTATACCTACAGAGTACTGCTGGCCTGCAACAAGATTAGATAGATTAAGGATTTCATCTCCCGCGCCGTTTACATCATTTTTAGAAGCAACCAGATTGCCCATAGCATCTTGCACTTCTATGATAATGTCATTCAGGCCTGCTGTTACATCGATAATAGCACCATTGGTAGGAGCCACAAAAGCATACCACTTATCTTCTCCGGTAAGTGCAACAGTTTGTGCATTTGAAGATGGACTGTAGAGAGAAAGATTGTCGGAGTAGCCCGTGCAAGCAGGATAAGCAGCGCTATTAACTTGCGCAGCATTGTATGGAAATTCTCCTGCTTGTGGATATACTTGATCTACACGAGCGTTCAAATCTTGTATGCGCAGATCGAGTGCGGTAAAAGTTTCGGCTTCATTAAATGGTGTTTCACCATAGAATAGATTTAGGTACTCAGCAAATGCATCTTGCTCAGAGCCGGGCACTGTAAAGGTGGCAAATCCTGGATCCGCAAGCAAAACATCAAGGTCCACTCGATTGCTTCCGACACTTAGGAATGGATATCCGTCGCCACCACCTGCAAGGAAGTTGAGGGTTACAAGTTTTATTACTCTAGTAGGGTCTCCGTATAAGGCTCCATTCACCACAACGCTATCTAATACTACACCATTGTCATCCACAATAGCTGCATTAACGATTCTGCTGTTTACAGGCAAATCTGCATCAAAGCTAAATCGCATTCCGCCCATTTGAGGGAATCTTCCCGGCGTTAAACCCGGACCTGTTTGTGCTACTCCGTGTTCCAAAAGTGTTTTAAGACCTTGGGCTGTAACATCAAGCACAGAAAGACGATTATTGAATCGCAAGGAGTTCTCAATGTCTAATTGAGAGATATCTCCTTCTTCTTTTCCGGCCATTGGATTGGCAGCAGGTGGAAGGTATTCTACTTGATCGCCAACAGCGTATACCTGTCCCATTGCAGAGCGTATTCCTCCGCCGTTTTTCAAAGAAACCGTCACCTCAGGAAACAATTGTTTTGCCTGCCAAAGGTTTGCATCTGCACTGATGTTGCCCAGATTGGTCTCTTGTGTTCTGACGAAGTTTCTAAGTCCTTGCAGGTACACGTCAGTTTTTCCAAAAATGTTTCCATCCTTTGCTTGAACAATGGCTGAAATGGCATCACACAAAGTTTTAACCAAATAACCTTTAGTTCCCAACTGAAATGGTGTAACCAGATCTCCGTATAGTTCTTCTACTCCCTGATCATCTGCGGCAAAGGCTCCTGAAATATTTTCATTTACAGAACTTGGAATGATATCTCCATTGACATCGAAATCTATAACCAATCGACCTACATATTGATATTCACTTGTAGTATTTACTATTACTATCGGTTTGCTGTCAGCTCCGGTTGTAAAGAAGGGATATGTTTCGGCTGGAGCGTCGCCAGCGCGCATTCTATCCTGTGGGTCGGCCATGAGGGTGTGCGATCCGCCGGCTATAATGATGTCCACCCCGGTTAAGAATGTAGCAAGTTGCTTCTCGAGAGTAAGTTGTTGCAAGTGCGCAAGTAGAATCACTTTATCTACGCCTTGGTTATTTATTAAATCATCAATTACAGGCTGCACTATGCTGGCAAGCAATTGCATGTCATCAGTTCCGGCACCTGGATTCATTACAGTGGTGGCACCGGGAGAAGAAATGGCTGCAAGAATTGGAGTGGTTACTCCTACAATCCCGATCAGTTCACCATTCTCATTTATAATAGTAGACTTAGCTAACTTTTTTTTGGCCGCAATCTGAGCGGCGGTTTGACTAGGATTAGATTTGAAGTAAGACGGCTCTTGAACTGTTGATTCAAAAATATTAGATAGATTGACATCAGCAGAAAAGTCTAGGTTTGAACTGAGGTAAGGAAATTGTGCACCAAACCAACGAATATTACTGCCGGAGTTTAATCCGGCGATCATATTACGCAATTCCGATGTTCCTAAATCGAATTCATGATTTCCTAACACTGATGCTTCCACACCGATGAAATTGAGAATAGATATATCCGGACGACCAATACCGGCTCTGAGATCATTGTTGGCAAAATTCACTCCATAGTAATTTATGTATGTGTTTTTGAGAGGTGTAACCATTGCCGGGTCTTCGCCCGAAAGTGAGAATGGACTTGGGATCCAGTTGTCGCCCGAAGAAAGTACAAGTGTGTTGGTGTAGGTTTCTTCAAGTGCGTCTACTAATGCTGCAAAGTTTGGGGCATTGGCTGGAGCAGACAGTCCAGCTTCAAAATCGGATGCATGAAGCACTTGCAGCGTGAATTGCGAAAATGCGTCATAGGTAGATAAAATGACCATTGCTGCCAAGGCCATCTTTACCTTAATAGAGTTGAATTGTTTCATTTGTTCAGGTGATTGATTAGGGCGCTAAGAACGAAAGCCACTTCAAGTCCAATGTTCAATGAAACTTATGAAAAGGTAAATGGATCCTGCTTGTTGTGTTATGAAATGGTTCTCAAAGTTGATAGATTGTTTTTTCAATGTAAACAACAAGTATCAATTCGGGTAAAGTGCGAGAATTGGGATGAATAATGCCAATGGCGCTGCATGACAGAAGAATTATGAAAGAATGATCTTGAATTGTGTAACACTGTGGAGTATTGACTAGATCACCTTTGTGGAGTTGAAAATACTTAAACTGAAAAAACAAAAAATATGAAACACCCTATTAAAATTAAATGGTTATCACTCTCGGTGATAGCTATTTGTGCATCGTTCTATTCGAGCAATGCACAAGCGAGCGCACAACCGCCAATGGAGTATCTTGTAATGGCTCCGTCAATTATTCTGGTACTACCCGATAGTGCAGTCGATGCCAAAGAAACCAGGTTTCTAGAACATGCTGCAGAGATTAGTTTGCGAGAGATTAAACTTGGTGACCACGCCAGTTTAAATAGCAAAAACGTGGAAGTTCAGGCTTTGGCCAAAAAGATGTCTCAAGAGCATTCAGCCTCTTTAAAAAAGTTGAACATCTTGGCCAGTAAAAAATTGGTTCTGGTCCCTAGCTCTAGCGCGGACAAAGACCAAGAAAAGTTTAAGGAGTTGTCTGGTAAGATTGGGAACGATTACGATATGGAGTACTGTGATATGGTGGTCGACGGACACAAAAAAGCCATCACCGTATACGAAAAAATGATAGAGGACACGAAAGATCCTGAGATCTTAGTATACGCGAAGACAGAATTGATTGCTCTGAATGGTCATCTAAGAATGGCTGAAAAGTGTAAAGAGAGTTGCTCAAAAACCGATAGTGGAAAGAGTCGTTAATTCAAGTAAAAATCAATAAATAATAAGAGTTATGGAAAAGAATGAAAGCAAGAACAGTGTTGGACAGGTTGTAGCAGGAGTGGCGGTTGGTGTTGCCGTAGGAGCACTCGTTGGTGTTCTATTTGCACCCGATAAGGGATCAGTTACCCGAAAAAGGATCATGAGAAGAGGTGGCGAGATGGTAGATGATGCTGAAGGTAAATTGAAAAATGCCGGCGACCGTTTGAAATCTAAAGCAGAGGGCTTAAAAGATGACCTTGGAAATGCAGTTGAGCAAGGAAAATCGAAAGTCGAGAATTCCTACAATCAGAGCAAATCAAGTCTTAAAAATGAGAACTCAAGTTTTTAAAGGCTGAATCGAGCGAAATTCTACTTAGAAGAATAGCTCCGTTATATATAGGCTGAAACGCATCATTGACTCCAGCTCTCTTGATGCGGAGAAGTCTTTTTAATCAACGAATAGCAACACCGGCTAAGAACATTGAACTGAACTTCAAACTATCGTGGGAATAGCTAGCGCCGAGGGCAATAGGATATTACTGCTTCAGAATTCTTGAAATCATGTCAATTGCCTTCAGCAGGTGTTGCATTGTTGGTTTTATTTAACCTTATGAAGAGTGGGATTCTACACCCCCATCTCATCGGCGCCCAGGCCATAAAAGCCCGTAATGGAATGTTCAATTGTCGGAGGTAAATACTCAATTGCGCTCTGCGATGAATCATTTGAGAGATGCTATTTCGGACAGTTTGGAACGAGTGTCAAATCAGCGACAATTACTTCCCCGCTGCGCATTACCCAACTTTAACGCAGATCTGATTCTTTATGACTTTTCAAATCAATGACAGCGGTGTCTAAATTTTCAAGGAATTAGGTCAATAGTTCTTCAGCATTTGTCCATTGGCGTGGGTTGCATTCCGCCCCTTCAAAATCAATTCTAAAAGTATAGGAAGTCCAAGCTGGTTATCTTTTTTTTTGCGAAAAACGAAACAGGCTTTGGAGGGTACACTAAGTAACAAATTTTATGATCCTTCGGGATTCAAACTCATTTTGTGTTCCAACGTTGAAAATTCTAAGTTGATTCCAACTACCACAAAGTCCCGACCGGTTTCATCATTGATTTTGTAATCAAATTGATGCAGATATCCCAATTGCACAATTGCAATGGGGGAGAGGCGCACTCCAAAATTGATTGACGCGCGGTTTCTTTCGAAGTATGGCTCATTGTTTGTAAAAAAAAGTTCATTGTTTACATTGACTACAAATGGAAACAAGTCTTCTTTTACTTTGCCAAAGGGGTAAGATAAATTAATCCGATATCTATAACGATTTCGATATCCCTTGGATGTAAATCGCATCTCATATCTGTAACGCTGCTCGATGTTGAATCTACCAATTTTCTGATTAAGGCTCAACATGGGCCAAAGTCTAAATTCATCGTTGTTTTTTGGGTTAAGAAAAGTGCCTCCCTCCAAGTATGTATCGTAATCGCCCATCCCCAACGACAAATTCAATCCTTGCTTAGCATTCCATGAAATGCCACCTTTGTATTCGTAATAGTGGAAATCGTCATAAAACGCGAGGGAGCGCAATTGGGCTTCAGAGAACAATGTGATTTTATCTGAAATTTTCAATTTTACATTTATAAAATTCCAGGTTCCTATTGATGTATTTTGTCCATTCATGCGCTGCACCAGGAATAGACAACTGAGACAAATTGTAATTATCCTTAATCGTTTGGAAGAACCGAAATTATAGTCAGAGATGGACATAATTTTTTTAAATATGACTACAAAAGTCGATCAAAATTTCATGATAAATTTATATTTCCGTGAAGATCAGTTCTCTATAGGGGACCTCTAAATACCTGTTTTATTTTTTCGCGGAGGCACATCCCGCATGATGGATGTACGTATTACGCGATCTGCTTTTCTTTTATTTCTTAAGCTTGTTTCGCTGGATTTGGCCCGTACGAATTTATCAGAATGCGCTATAATTTTGAATTTGGTCGAATCGTGAAAGAGGTTTTTAGAGGTTCCCTCAAGAATAATAGTCGAGAAAGGGCTTGATGTCAAAGGGGTTTAGCGCTGCAATAGATTTCCAATGCGGATTCTGGGATTAAGATGAGTGGCGTAAAAGAAAATTATTCGATTGGGTTTTTTTACGAGCTTAGGTACATTGTGTTTGTGCATGCATCCTATGCATTTGATTCCGAGAAAAAGCTGGAAATGAATGTTTCAAAATATTTCGCGGGTATTTATCTCTCTGTATTCGAAAACGGCGATGGGGAATTTAGGAACAAGAGGTGGGTCAAGGAAAGTGGAGATAACGGATTATAGGGCA
Source organism: Flavobacteriales bacterium (assembly GCA_034439875.1). GTDB lineage: Bacteria > Bacteroidota > Bacteroidia > Flavobacteriales_D > Sanyastnellaceae > JAWXBG01. The sequence goes on along the minus strand of JAWXBG010000225.1, from coordinate 8,944 downwards.
CCCTTATTCTTTCACAATTTTGATCACTTTGGTCCGACCGTTTGCAAAGAGTATCTGTGCAAAGTATAATCCGGTATTTAAATGACCGAAAGGAAGACGATGAGAATATCCTTGCAGTTCTTTTGAAAAGGATAATTCACCGAAAGTATTGAATATGTCAATTTTCTTGAATTCAATGTCCGTTGATATATCAAGTATATCAATAACTGGATTGGGTTTAAAAGATACAGGCATGCTCTGCTCTTGTATATTTAAAGGGAGGTAGGTTCCGCAGGCAAAACCACCGACATTGCTGTACTGTAAATGTGCATTAGGTGGAAGTTGTCCTCCAAAGCCGTAGGTGGCACTCCACACATTTGTAAGGCCAAGTCCTTCCTTATGTTTAGAATTGCTTAATGTCTGATTGAATCCATCATATGGGGTAAAGCAATGACAACTATCGCAATAAAAAATGTAGTCAGAGGTTGCTTCATAAACCTTGCGGGGAATTCCACAAGTTGAAGAAATTGTATGAGAGTAATTGCTACCATTCGGAGACACTGAGTGATTGGGATAAGGACTAATGTTATCGCCTTTTCGATAAACAATGCGATTGGGATAATTAATATTGAATACTCCGTACGCTAGATTCTCCGGAACGTACTCGACTTGTTCGTATTGGTTGAAATATATCCAAACAGAATCAGATGATTCAATTCTGTTTTCGATCGTTAGTAGTTTTGTGGAGGTTACGCCACTCCCAACATAGGGCCCTGGATTTGTGCCAACATATTGCAAGGTGTCTCCGATGTCCCAACTGTATACTTCATCGTGAGTGAGTTGGTAGTAACCGAAAGTAGGATTTAATTTTCCGGCCAGGAGCATACTTTGTTCTGTTGAGGGAAAGTCTCGGCAGTTGATAAAACTCACTATGCCCAATGTTTCTCCCAATAGAATTTCAAATCCATTGAGCTCAGACTCTAGCATTTCACCAAAGGGATCATATTTCCAAATGGTGAAATGTTTTATCAAATCTTGAATTCCCAAAACTGTTTCTTCACTCAATTGGTCATACCGGATTTAATAGTGTGCTTTGTTGGTTTCATAAAATTTTGAGGAATCACCCATATCGATATTAAAATTGAAGACCATGGGTTCATTTATCGCATTGTGAATACCTAATTCATTTGTGGTGCCATTCCACCAAAATTGACGTCCCAGCCAACTGGTGTCTGCAGCAGGAACTTCCGATCCTCCCCATCCTTGACAATAGTTATCGGTAACATCTACAAAGTAGGATGTCATTTTCATGTATTGAACGAAATGAGTAGTGTCTCCTATACTTATTGTCTGAATCGGGTAGAAGAAGTACTCATTGTCTTCAGGGTTATTGGAATTTTGAAATCTTTTAGCTTGGTCAGGGTTGAATGGAGTAAAGTCTTGACCGAAGCTCACCTGTAAATTGAGGAGAATATGTACCAAGATAAGAGCACGTTGGAATACTTTCATACAAATGCAGTTTTGGTTGGGAAAGGGCCCAATTGCTTTGGAGGTTCCCTCGTATGATACAATGATACTAGAGAATTCCCTAGGGAGGTTAAGGTTTTTGGATTATTTCGCTGATCGATTCCAAAGTAGCAATGGGCCCGTTGTTTGAAGTCACTTGGTTGCTTTCATTGCACAACATCATAAGATGTCATTAATAAAGTTTCACCAAATCGGGAGTGAATGTGAACGAGCCTCATATCGAATTGTATCGTTAACCCTATTTGGGTAACAGCCTCCCACTTTATTCTAAGGAGTTTTGTTGTGAAAAAAATTAGCACAATGAAACACATTACAACATCCCTTTTTGCAATTCTAATTTCGGTAATTGCGTTCGCTCAAGCACCACTCTCCTTCAACTACCAAGCTGTAATGAGAGATGACAGTGGAGTCATCATAGACAATGAGGCAGTGACTATGAAGTTCACTATACAGATTTCTATAACTCCAATCACCACCATAAAATATCAGGAAACACAGGCAGTCTTGACCAATGAATTCGGATTGTTGAATTGTGCAGTAGGCGAAGGCACCGTAATTCAGGGCAGCATGTCCACAGTGGATTGGAACAGTGGTGAACGCTACCTAAAAGTAGAAGCAGATATAGGAGCCGGTTTTGTGGACATGGGGATTCAGCAACTGATGAGTGTACCTTATGCGATGGCAGCTTCAACTGCTTTCAATTCAGTGAACAGTTGGAGCACTGCAGGCAATGCGGACATGGATACTACTATCAATTTTATTGGAACTACAGACAATGTCGCTCTTTCATTCAGGGTGAACAACGAAAGGGCACGTCTCATTGAGATTGGTCTCGGTGAAAATGTTGGAAACCACGGTGCTAACACATTCCTAGGCTATCAATCTGGAAACGTTACAACCTTCGGCGAATTTAATGCAGCCTTTGGAGCTTATTCTCTATACAGTAATACATCAGGCAGGGACAACACAGCTATTGGTGAAAGTGCACTTGCATTAGCCACCACGGCAAATTCGAATACTGCTGTGGGCCAAGATGCAATGCAGTATACAACAACAGGGGGCTTTAATACAGCAATAGGGGCACGTGCCCTAAATCTCAATGGAAGCGGTTCAAACAATGTAGCAGTTGGAGAAGGAGCACTTCATTCGTATAGAGCAGGCAGCAATGGTACTGCGGTTGGGACAAGGGCAATGTTTCACTATCCCGTAGTGTACGAACCTTTCGAAAATCAGAATGTTGCAATAGGTTATGAAGCGCACAAAGGTCAACTCTTCGCAACCACTGGAAACCAAAACACAGCCCTAGGCTATCAAAGTTTGGTGAATATTCTGTCAGGAGATTACAATACAGCAATCGGTTTCCAAACGCTGTTTGAGAATAATTCTGGAGACAACAATGTTGCATGTGGATCTGAGGCCCTATACTCCAACACGACTGGAAACAACAATACTGCTATCGGATATCAAGCGCTTGAAGATAATACCGGAGGAAGTAGCAATACTGCAAACGGATGGGGTGCTCTTACATCCAACACCACAGGAGACTCCAATACCGCAAGCGGATATGCAGCGCTCTCAAACAACACCACTGGAACCTATAACACGGCCAGCGGAAGAACTGCACTTCTGACTAATGTAGGAGGAAACAATGCAACTGCCTTTGGCTTCAATGCGATGCGATATACCAACAACTCTGCCATCTCATTTGAAAACTACAATGTAGCCGTGGGCTATGAGGCTCTTCGTGGCTCAACTGCGGCCGCTAATAATACAGGAAACAGCAATACTGCTCTTGGTTATTCGACCTTGCGAAATAATACAACAGGTTTTTTTAATACTGCCGTAGGAAAGAGTACAATGGAATCTAATTCTACTGGAAACAACAATGCTGCTTGCGGTTATAATGCACTTTCGCAGAATACAACGGGTTTTACAAATTCAGGATTTGGCTCAAGTGCCTTGGCGAACAACCAAACAGGAAGTGGCAATAGCGCTTCGGGTTATCAGGCGCTTTACAACAATACAACAGGGACAGATAATAGTGCATTTGGAAATTACTCCCTCCGCGATTGTGTGAATGGCCATGATAATACAGCTAATGGGGCATTTGCCTTATATCAAAATACTATCGGACTCGCTAATACAGCAAGTGGTGAGGCAGCTCTTAGTTCCAACATCAGCGGTAACAACAATACTGCAATTGGTAGGGGTTCTCTCGATACTTCAGAATCCTCTGATAATAATACGGCAATAGGATTTGATGCCGGAGGAAATCAAACTACTGGCGCTGATTGCACTTTCCTCGGCTACAGTGCCGAAGGTTCTGCGGGCACCTACACCAACGCAACAGCCATCGGCGCCAATGCAACGGTTACTGCCAGCAATCGAATACGTGTTGGCAACACAAGTGTCACTCAAATTGGCGGACAAGTAGCGTGGAGCAATCTCAGTGATGCGCGTTTGAAGAAAAACATCAATCCATCCACCCTTGGTTTGGACTTCATCAAAAAACTAAAACCAGTGAACTACAATTTCATTGAAGGTCATGAAGGAATACTTTACACAGGTTTTCTTGCCCAAGATGTAGACAAAGTACTCGAAGAAATGGGGCAAGAATTTTCAGGCGTTACCAAACCAGAAAATGAAACCGACTTTTATTCCATCAGGTATGCGGAGTTTGTGATGCCGTTGGTGAAAAGTGTTCAGGAACAACAAGAAATGATTGAAGAATTGAAAATTGAAAATGCAGAATTGAAAATTGAACAGGACAAATTGAAGGTTCAAGTCAATGAATTGGATTTACTGAAAGCAGAAATGGTAAACCTAAAAATACTCCTACAAGAATCTCTTACAAAAAATTAAACAGATGAAAACTAATTTCATTCTTACCGCGCTGATTACTGCCTGCTGCCTGCTGCCCACTGCCAACTCTTTTTCGCAGGACTATCCCTTCTATTGGGTGAAAGGCATTGGTGGTACACAAGTAGATATGGGGAACGACATACAAGTGGATCCTTCTGGTAATATTTTTATCGCGGGTATTTTCAAAACTACTGTCGACATGGACCCATCGGTTGAAGGTGAAGTGCTGTTCACTGCGGTCACTGATAACAACAGTAATAACGGGTTTATTTTAAAGTTGGATAACGATGGTAATTTCTTGTGGGCTAAACATCTTGTTGGAGTATGCACACCGACATCAATGAAATTGGACGATGACGGAGACATCTATATAGCAGGGCGCATGCAAGGCACTGTTGATTTCGACCCTTCAGATCAAGTAATGGAACTAACTGCCATTGCTGTAGCCGATGCCTTCATGGCAAAGTATAATGCACAAGGAGAATTGATTTGGGCGGTGAATTTTGGCGGTGAATTTCAGGATGTTGTCAATTCATTTGTGTTGGATGATGAAGGCAACATTTTCATGTCGGGAAACTTCTCCTTCACCGTGGATTTCGACCCCGGTGATGGTGTTAGCGAGTTGAGCGTAGGTGACTTGGATACCGAAGATATGTACATAGCTAAGTTTAACAACGATGGACAATTTGTTTGGGTAAAACAAATAAGTGGAGCGTTTTTGCAATACTGCGCAGGCATAGCTTTGGACAGCCAACAAAACATCGTAGTTGCAGGCAGGTTTTCCGGCACTACGGACTTCGACCCGGGCGCCAATGTGGTGTCACTCTCTCCTACCGGTGGAAGTGACGGCATTACATGGGACATGTATGTATTAAAACTAACTGTTGATGGAGTGTTTATATGGGTCAAACAAATGGGCTCATCCGGTCAGGATGCAGTTATGGCGATGATGTTGGATGCGAATGATAATATTTATTGCACCTCCTCCTTCCAATTCACAGTGGACTTCGACCCTGGTGATGAAGTATTGGAGTTTACAGCTTTTGGTAATACCTATGACATGTGCGTGTTCAAAATGGGCAATAACGGCAACCTTGTCTGGAGCAGTCAGGCAGGCGGCAATGGCCAAATGACGCCCGAAGCCATAACGATGGATGCAACTGGTCATATTTACACAACAGGGATGTTCTCGGGTACATGCGACTTTGACCCAAGCTCTGCTATTGCCGAATCAACTTGTATTGGCGACAATGATATTTTCGTTTCAGTGCTGGACAATAATGGAGCATATCTATGGGCCGAACGTTTTGGTTCGGGTATTAGCGATACAGGTTGGGACACAGGTTATGGAATTGGTGTAGATGCCAATGCTATCTATGTTACTGGTCAAACGAAAGGACAAGGATACTTTGACCCAGAATCGGTTTTTCCAAACTTTGCCTCTGCCGGTTATACCGATGCTTTTATTTTAAAGCTGGGACATCCCGCTGCCGTTGCAGTGGATGAGGAGGTGATGGTTAAAGGCATGGTATTTCCAAATCCTGCAAGTGATTTTATTTCTATTCAAGGCACATCATCACAGTCAAGTGTAGTGATTTATGACAGCGCAGGCAAAATGACGTTGAATGCAAATGTGATGAACAATGGAAGACTCGATATATCATCACTCGTGGCGGGTATTTACATGATGAGTATTATGCAAGATGGAATAAATGTGACGAAGAAGATTGTCGTAGAATGATTCGAAAATTGTCTCTATAAGGTGTGCTAAAATATTGATGCTGCTAATTTCCTTATAATTTCCTAAAATGAACTAAAAACATTAAACATGAAAACCACCATTTCCACGCTGTTGCTATTCACTGCTGCACAACTTTGCTTTTCACAATTCACCCCGCTGCATCTTTTCGATCAAGGCGTTAACGGGGCAAATTCATATTCAACATTGATTAATGATGGCACATATGTCTATGGCACCACCGCATATGGAATCTCTGCTAATAAGGGCACAATCTTCCGCATGATGGTCGATGGTTCTGGCTTTGAAACATTGCATGAGTTTACCGGTTACCCTGATGGGCATCAGCCCGTTTGTGGACTGTATTCCGATGGCACTTGGCTATACGGAACCACTAGAGTTGGCGGGGTATTCGATGCAGGTGCTGTTTACAAAATCAAATCCGACGGTAGCGAGTATCAAGTTTTTTACAGCTTTGAAGGACTATATGAAGGGCTGTGGCCAGAAGGCAGTGTTATTTCTGACGGCATATATATCTACGGCATGACGAATCGTGGAGGCGACTACTCGAAAGGTCTCATCTACCGAGTAATGCCAGATGGAACAGGATATGAAACACTACATGAGTTTGACGGAGCAAACACAGGTAAGTATCCACACGGTGCGTTGCTATTCGATGGCACCTGGATGTATGGACTCACTCAGTTGGGTGGAGTGAATGACGATGGAGTGATATTCCGCATAATGCCCGATGGCACCGGCTATGAAAAACTCTTTGATTTCGAAATGAGCACATCAGGTGGGTCTCCCCATGATTCTTTTCTCATGCATGAAGGATGGCTCTACTCCTTGAATTTTGTGGGCGGAACCAACGGAAATGGGACATTGTTTAAGATTCAGCCTGATGGAAATAATTTCACGGTGCTGCTGAATTTCGAATCGCTGACTACAGGAAGAGCCGGCATCAGCTCTCCCATTACAGATGGCACATACCTCTATGGCATGACACAACTTGGAGGGACTTATGACAATGGCGTCATCTTCAGTATTAAACCGGATGGTACGGACTTTCTTAAGTTGTTCGAATTTCAAAGCGAAGTCACAGGGTATTCTCCATCGGCTGGATTGCTGATGATAGATAATTTTGTTTATGGTGCATCACTTTATGGCGCTGAGAACGGCGGCGGATTGCTATTCAAATTCCAATATCAACCCCAGATTGCAGTAAATGACTCTAATTTTACAACTATTGATGTTTATCCCAATCCAGCCAATGATTTTATTTCTATACAAGGCATTGCGTCAAGCGCGCTTATCACAGTTGTCGACATCACGGGAAAAATAGTGTTGAATGCAAATGTGGTGCAAAACAGAACTCTCAATATATCATCACTCGATGCGGGAATTTATATGATATCTATTACTCAAGATGGAATAAATGTGACGAAGAAGATTGTCGTAGAGTGATTCGAAAATTGTCTCTATAAGGTGTGCTAAAATATTGATGCTGCTAATTCTGAAATATTTAAAAATTTATTCTGAAGTTAATGATTTTTCTTGATATTTATTGGCGATCAAAGTCAAAACATTCTCATTGAAAGGGGATTGATTGGCGTGGAATATTTTTTTCTTGTAAGCAAGTTTTCCAATATTAATTGCGGGGTGTATTCCTAAATCTTCTGAGCATAGTTCAATTTTATTTATTGTTAGATACCCAAGATATGATTCAAGGTATTCAATGATTTCGTTGCGCTTGAGTTTTTCAGCGGCCAAAGAATTGGCTTCTACTTCTTTTTCATTCAAGTTATTTTCCTTCAAATTGTCGAGAACGAATTCATTTTCTTCATCGAGATGTCTCAACACACGCGCAATTTCATGGGCTATAGTAAACCAAAAATTGTCGATGCTGGCTTGATCCCCCATTGATCGGACAATTTCAACTGCAAAATCTAAGTTCAATCTTATGTCATACTTTTCATCATCATTTAGTTTTTTGAACCTTGGCCCATTATATATAAACAGGTAGTGTATGGTTGTGGCGGCTTCGATCTTTGGTATTTCAGCAAAGAATTTGTCTATCACCACGGCGTCCAATTTGAATTTTCTCGATGCACCAGCGTTGTATTGTTTTTTCAGTTCCTTATCTTCTATAAAAAGGTCCAATCAGAATGAATATGAATTTAAGTATATACGCATTGGGTTAAAATGGATGTAGAGCTATTACCTCTTTGGTAAAAATGGATTCTGTATTGTTATATCAATGTATAAATTTGGAACTGCCTTTGGTCAGAGTGAGCATGAGAGAAAGGAGCGGAGAGGAAACAGAAAGATGACAGACTGAGAGCTTAACAACCGCTAATAGAAGACGCAAAAGAAGATTTCCACCCTTACAATCTTCTTGATCATATCCAATATTCATGAACCCGCTTAGCTACTGACATATATATTCGAATAATGGTGACGCGAGTGATATCTCTGTGAGGGATCGTCGCGGAAAGCCCACAGCTCCGAGTTCACGAGAAGCGAGGACTTGCAGCAGAGAGCCCGACCCCGCGTTGCAGAGTGAGAGTAAAAGATGAAAGCGGGTAAAGCGGGGGCACGGCAAAAACAGAAAAAGAAGCAGATTGAGAACGGAGATGAAGCTCAGTGTGAATGATAGTGAGCGTGATTGCGAGCGAGGAGATGAAACAAAATGTGAGTTTGTATGAATCAGAGTTCGAATGATCGCTCTGATTGAGGAGAGTGAGAATGAGTGTGAGAGTGAAGAAAAATCAGAGTGAGAATGTTCGCTTTCTTTTGTTAGAGTGGAGAATATGAAGAGTGAGAATGAGTGTGAGA
>JAWXBG010000224.1:0-5437 GCA_034439875.1 Flavobacteriales bacterium | reverse complement strand
TGCTCCATCGTGTAGATTCGAGAATCCCGCAGCGCATTAACCTCAAGACACTTCCAATGCGCAATGCGGGATTATTTGATGGTGTATATTCATACATCATGATAAAAATCGATAAAGTGATTGATATCAAAGGGGGTTAGTGCTGCAATAGATTTCCAATGCGGATTCTGGGTTAAAGGAACTTCCACAAAGATCTAGAAATTGCCACTTGAAAAACTATCGTCCATTTGAGCGTCCTGTTGATCTTCATAAAAATATACTTTGATCATAACAACATCTCTCAAAAAATCGATTTTACCAATTTCAATTCGGTTGATTTTGATTCCAGTTCTATTCTCAAGATCTAGAACAAGTTCGGGACGTTTTCCTGTTCTGATGAGATCGATGTTTTCGTATTGAATCAATTTTTGAGATTCGTGACGTAGGAGCCATATTTTCTCAAGAGCATAGGTGACACCGATGATAACAAGATTGGCAAAACTCAATTCAAGAAGAGATACTTTTTTATTGATCAATGCATTCATGACCGATAGTGCAATGACAATGAAAAGATAGGTCATTTCTTTGATCGCAATGGCATCTGTTCTATAACGTATGATGCCAAACACCGCAAACAAACCCATTGCAAATCCCATGTCCAGATTAACATTACTCAAGAGAAAACACAGCATAAACACGGACAAACTAATCAGTATGTATGTGAAAAGAAAATCTTTTCTTTTTGCAATTGGATAATAAATGAAACGCACAATTATCATAATGAAGAGCATGTGCAGCGCCAATCGAATAGCCATTCCGCTTAAGTCTTCCCAATTGGCAAGCTTTATTTTTCCTAAAGGGTTAAACTTACCTTCATCCACAAGCACATCAGTCCCTTCGTTCTGAAGGTAAAACATAAATTCGCGCGACCAATCGAAGACACTAGCTAACACTTCCATATGATATTTTTCTTATTTTTATTAATTTATCCTTAAACGCGTTTGCTTTCATTCCGTTCACCAACATAGCCACACCAAGGCAATATTTGCTTATACTTTGTGGACGTATCAGTTTTTTCTTTAGAACTATCATAAATGGTGAGTATCTATTCTCTACCTCTTGTTTCACTTCTGCAATTACCAATTGAGGCAATTCCTTTACAAGATCACCGTATCTGAAATCCAAATCCAGATCGATCGTTAGTCGTTCTGTTGAGTTTTTATTTACAAGCGTAATTCTTTTAAAATGGTTCCAAATTTTTGGTTCCAATTCGAACCTCAGCGGGGTATTCTCTTCTATAAACTTTATTGAGTTATCTTCTAGAGGCTCTACAATCATTGACACACGAGTGCGATCTTTGATGGTGCGATCTTTACTGTTTTTAAATTTTACCTCCAAAAAATTGAGGTTAGAATCCATGTAGCTCCTCTTCCGGATTTTATAGCGATTTTTCTTTCCCCCATGATGGCGCTTGTAGAAATAAAAATCTTTGGTATCATAATATAAAGTCTCATATCTGGAAGCCCTGACCCCTTGCACCTCAAGAATCCGATAGTCTTGAGTGACCAAAGAAAGTGCATCGCACAAATCAGATACGGACATCATAAACTTAGTGTCCGTACGATTCATCAGCTTGACCCCATCCATTTCTTCCAGAGTGATGGGCTCAAATTGAGTAATTATTTGATCCAGATTTTCCACAGGCCACGCAAATGTATATGTTACGAAAGAAAAACAATTTGTTTACAATAAAATAATATTTGTTCTGCTCAAAAAATCACTTCGTCCAACTCCAGGTTCAAAGAAATTTCAATTATCCGCTTATTCCTTATAGCTGCCTTTATACAATGAGCTAGCTTGCTCCCGCAAACCCAGTCAACCGAATGAAAAAACATACGATAACAATTGAATTCTCAGAATTTGATGGTCCTGATCAGCTCAGCTCCGATGAACTGAGCCTGCTCAAACGCGCACACAAAGCCTGTGAAAATGCTTATGCACCCTACAGTTTGTTCAAAGTAGGGGCCGCAGTAGAACTCAACAATGGTGCAATTGTGATTGGATCAAATCAAGAAAACATGGCTTATCCCTCAGGATTGTGTGCCGAACGGGTAGCGGTTTTTGCAGCCATCTCCCAATACCCAGAAGCCACTATTCGCCGGATTGCCATTTCTACGATAGGTGAAACCAATACAAATCCATTGCCTGCCGCTCCTTGTGGTTCGTGCAGACAAGTGATGTTGGAATACGAATTGAATCAGGAATATGAAATAGATGTAATCCTTGGTCATCCCGAGAAAACCATCAGAATTATAAGGGGAATCAAAAATCTTCTCCCGCTTCATTTTCACGAACCCGGATTGAGGAAAGACCGTTAAAGTGCCTTAGTGTAATTTGTAGACTTTCTGTTCTTATACTAAAATTCGGAGACTATATTTGAACGCAATTTTTAGAATGAAAGATGGGCACAGAATCATTACCGGGTAAAACCAAGACAAAGCGCTCTGCAGCAGGCAGATATACAAGCGAAACCTATGTAAAATGGTATCGCGAAATGCTTCTTATGCGAAAATTCGAGGAGAAGTGCGGGCAATTATATATCCAACAAAAATTTGGCGGATTCTGCCATTTATATATCGGTCAGGAAGCTATCCTCTCTGGTATGATGGAAGCCATTAGGCCCACAGACCGCGTAATAACGGCCTATAGAGATCACGCTCATCCACTTGCAATGGGAACGGATCCCAAGGCAGTGATGGCCGAGCTCTATGGGAGAAGTACAGGTACCTCAAAAGGGAAAGGTGGCTCTATGCACATGTTTGACAAGACCAGAAATCTTTTTGGTGGTCACGGAATTGTTGGAGCTCAAATTCCAATGGGAGCAGGAATAGCCTTTGCCGATAAATATCGAGGTGAGGACCATGTGACTCTGACCTTCTTTGGCGATGGAGCTGCAAGACAGGGAGCACTATTCGAAACATTCAATATGGCTATGACATGGAAATTGCCGGTAATATTCATAATTGAGAACAATCAGTACGCCATGGGCACATCTGTGGAACGAACTTCAAACGTGACAGATCTTTCCAAACTCGGCTTGTCCTTTGAAATGCCATCTGAGACTGTAGATGGCATGAGACCAGAAACTGTTTGTGAAGCTATTTCGAGAGCTGCCGAACGAGCCAGAAATGGAGAAGGACCTACCTTGCTCGACATTAAGACCTATCGCTATAAAGGCCATTCGATGAGTGATCCGCAAAAATATCGCAGCAAAGAAGAGGTAGCGGAGTATCAAGAACAGGATCCCATTGAATATGTTTTGCGCCAGATCCGTGAAAACAAATGGCTCAGCGAAGAAGAAATAGAAAAGATAGAAGCTGAAATCAAAGCAACAATAGAGGAATCTGTGAAGTTTGCCGAATCATCTCCTTATCCGGACGTGTCTGAACTATACAAGGATGTGTATGTTCAGGAAGACTACCCATACGTAAAAGACTAATTTAAATACACCCACATTTAAGATGGCTGAAATAGTGCGCATGCCAAAACTGAGCGATACCATGACAGAAGGCGTGGTAGCAGTTTGGCATAAAAAAGTTGGAGACAAAGTAAAGAGTGGAGAACTTTTGGCTGAGATCGAAACGGACAAAGCCACCATGGAGTTTGAGTCTTATGTTGATGGCGTCCTTTTGCACATAGGTGTAGAAAAAGGACAAACTGCTCCGGTAGATTCAATACTCGCTATTTTTGGGAAAGAAGGTGAAGACATCAGTGAAATGCTGAAGGAGGCCGCTACAGTTGCTCCGGTAGTTGCATCCAAAGCAGAAGAGTCAAAACCAGCCCCTGTTTCTCAGGCCCCTGCTCAAGTATTGGCAGAAAAATCAGCGCCTGCGCCAAGTCCTGTTGTTCAACAAAACTCAAACGGAAGATTAAAAGCATCGCCACTTGCAAAAAAAATGGCCACAGAAAAGGGTGTCGACATCAGTCGCATATCCGGAAGTGGCGAAGGTGGGCGAATTGTAAGAAGAGATATTGAATCTGCCAATGTGGGAGGTGGATCTTCACATCGGTCAATCATGAAAGAATCTTTTACGACTGAGAACGTATCTCAGATGCGTAAGACTATCGCCCGTCGCCTTGCAGAAAGCAAATTCACAGCGCCACATTTTTATCTGACAATGGAAATCGACATGTCGAACGCCATGTCAGCGCGCACAGCCATCATCAATGAAATTGGATCGAAGATTTCATTCAATGACCTGGTTGTGAAAGCATGTGCCCTCGCTCTTCGAAAAAATCCAAACGTCAATTCATCTTGGCTCGGTGATACCATTCGCAGAAATCAACACGTTCATATTGGAATAGCAGTAGCTGTAGATGAAGGATTACTTGTTCCTGTAGTTCGTTATGCCGACTCTAAATCGCTTTCAGAAATAAATGTCGAAGTAAAAACCTTTGCAGAAAAAGCAAAGACTAAAAAGCTTCAACCCCAAGATTGGGAAGGAAACACCTTTACCATTTCCAATTTAGGCATGTTCGGAATTGAGGAATTTACTGCAATTATAAACCCACCTGACGCATGCATTATGGCCGTTGGCGCCATACGTCAAGTTCCTGTTGTAAAAGACGGTGCTGTGGTGCCAGGCAATGTGATGAAAGTAACATTGAGTTGCGATCACCGCATTGTAGATGGTGCTACCGGAGCTGCCTTCTTGAATGATGTAAAATCCTATCTCGAAAACCCGGTTCTCTTGTTTGTATAGGGGAACATTGTTGTCCGGTAAAAGTCAGAATAAAAAAAGTAGTGCCTTAATTTTTGCCATTTTTGAAATCTTATGGAGCAATCTTTCGTCTCTACTCGGTGTTGCCTTTCGACTGTGCTCAGGGACCGATAACAAAATCTAGTAAAAAAGAATCGGTAGTCGGCCACTTCGCTGCCCCTCCACTTTCTTTTCATCACAAAAAGCATACGGTCCCCGAGCACAGCCGAGGGACAACACTATAATTTTTCTCGGACAACCACAATAGAAAATCTAAATTTTGCGATTTTTCTTACTTGCTATTGTTCAGAATTGGACGTGACATTCCTTTGCATTGCTATCAAGGTTCCGTTTAACCCAGAATCCGCAATGAAAATCTATTGCAGCGTTAACCCCCTTTGATATCAAGCACTTTCTCGATTTTATTCTTGCTGTATGAATATACACCATCAAATAAAAATCTGGCGAGAGCACTTGCTATCTTTGGGGTTTATACCAATTCTGCTTATTAAATAGTCCATGCTGCATTGCGCATTGGAAGTTTTTTTTGGGTAATGCGCTGCAGCATCTTGCATGCACGAAATGGTAAATGCCGTTATAGTAGCTGTTATAGGCCAATGGAGTGAAACGGAATTGGACTATTACAGATACATAAACCCAAATCAAGCGATAGAAAAATTGCACCCTAATTTTGCCGA
>JAWXBG010000223.1:0-71802 GCA_034439875.1 Flavobacteriales bacterium | reverse complement strand
TCGAACTATTACTTTGCTCCATCGTGTAGATTCGAGAATCCCGCAGCGCATTAACCTCAAGACACTTCCAATGCGCAATGCGGGATTATTTGATGGTGTTTATTCATCCATCAAGAATAAAAATCGAGAAAGTGCCTGATATCAAAGGGGGTTAGTGCTGTAGTAGATTTCCAATGCGGATTCTGGGTTTAATCAATCAGTGCGGAATTTATCCCATTGATGCACAAGTAACTCCCACTTGTCCTTGGGATAGCCTTTCATGCAACTCTAATAGTTTTAATTTGGTCTTAAGAAGGCTACCTTGAAATAAGCATGCTGTATGAAACACTTTCTATTCACTTTCGTCCTATTGGCACTTTTTGCTGAACAAGTCAATTCACAACTTGTAATCGACAATACTCAAACGGTGGAATATTATGTTCAGGAAGTACTTCTCGGAGCGGGTGTGGCCGTTTCGAATATCACGTTCAACGGTCAGCCTGCCAGCACTGTAAATATGCAAATTGGTGAGTTCGATAGTCAGAACGCCAATGTAGGAATACCTTCCGGAATTGTGCTTGCTTCTGGAGATGTAAATTTTGTAGTTGGACCAAACAACAGCAGTGCAATGACTCTAGGTAATTTGAACACTTTCGGTGGTACTGATCCTGATTTGCAAGCATTGATCCCCGGTTTCACGATAAACAATTGGGCTATTCTTGAATTTGATTTTGTGCCTAATGGCGATACACTGTCATTCAATTTTGTGTTTGGCTCTGAAGAATATTTGGAATGGGTTGGAACCTCTTTTAACGATGTGTTCGGGTTCTTTCTGAGTGGTCCAGGAATTAGTGGTCCTTATAGCAACAACGCCGAAAATATTGCTTCCATCCCAGGCACCGATGTTGCCGTTTCTATCAACAACCTCAATAGCACGAGCTACAGCGAATTTTACGTGAATAATGGCGACGGTTTTTCGGCTCCTCAAAGTACTGATGACACATACATTCAATTGGATGGTTTCACTTTACCCTTACAAGCCTTGGCTTTGGTGCAATGTGGGGAATCATATCACATAAAAATATGTATTGCGGATGCAGGTGACGGAATTCTCGATTCAGCCGTATTTTTAGAAGAAGGTTCGTTCACTTCAAACTCAGTAGTAGATGTTGATCTATCAATCAATGTGGGTGGTCCTGATGCCGATATTATTTGGGAGGATTGTGGTGAGGCTACTATCACTTTTACGCGTTCTCCACTGTCCGATATTTCAGTTGAAGACTTAGTAATTGTTACTTGGACTGGATCTGCCGAAATGGGTGTGGATTATAACATGCAGCCGGATACCATATTTTTTGCGGCCGGTGTGGCCTCGGTAAGTTTCGAAGTAGATGCATTCGAAGATGGAATAACTGAAGGAATGGAAAACGTTTTTCTCGATATTCTAAATCTTGCGGCCTGCAATGGAAGCGGCTTGGTAAGCAACTTTGAATTTTTCATAGGCGATCATCCGGAAGACTTGGTAGTAGAAGGTTTCGATTCGGAAATTTGTCTAGGTGCATCTATTGACCTCGAACCAATAATTACTGGAGGATATGGAAACTACAGTTTTCAGTGGAGTAATGGGGATGAAACAGAAACCATTCAAGTGTCTCCATTAAATACTGAGACATACAATATCATAGTGAGTGATACATGTGGAATGCCTTCCGATGATGCTGATTTTTTAGTTGAAATATTATTCTACGATCCTCTCGAAATTGAAATTACTGATCCCGCAGAAGATCCAATCTTGCTTGATTGTGGAGAATGGATTGCCATAAATGCAATTGCACAAGGGGGCGATGGAATTTACACATACTATTGGTATAATCAAGAAGATCAAAACTTGTTTGGCTGGATGAACAGTGTTACAATCAGCTCTTGGTCTAATGCCGATTATGTATACGTTGATGTTACCGATGGTTGCGGATTTATCAGTACCGATTCTGTGGAAATACAACTTAACGTTCCTGCGTTGATTGTAGACGTGCCCTCAACTATATCTGCACCATGCAACCAACCATTCGACATTGAAGCTATAGTCAGCGGTGGTGCAGCCCCATACAATTACTCATGGCTCGACAATGGAATGTGGCTTTGGGATTGGGATAATATTCTAAATTATAACGTGGGCTCGCCTACCACAATTCAGCTTACAGTTAGCGACCAGTGTGGCCAATCCGAATCCTTCAATATCGAGGTTTCAATTGATAGTCCGCCCATACAAATAGATTTGGTAGATGAACTTGTTGGAACCTGCTTCACCGTATTCGATTTGAATCCAGAGGTAACAGACGGAAGTGGTGGATTCACATTTGAATGGACTGAAAATGGAAGTTTGGTTTCGAATAATGAGGATATCAGTTTTCAAACGGATGTGAATACTGTGTTGATCTTCCAAGTGGAGGATGCTTGTGGCGCCACCGCCTCTGACAATGTGATAATTAATCTTGAAAATCCACCTGTAATCATAGAAGTAGGTGAAGATATATTTGCTTCTTGTATTGATCTAAATTTGTTAGACGTTGATATATCAAGTGGTAGCGGCGGGTACCAATATCAATGGATCGTAAATAATACTGAAATGTCCATCAATGCCGCATACGAAATACAGACATTCGAGACAGTGGACGTAAACGTAATTGTAGAAGATGCTTGTGGAAGCATGGATTCTGATACCCTCACTATCTTCATTCCGAACATTCCCTTGCAAATAGCCGCTTCTGTGGATACCTCAATTTGCCCTAATGGAACAGTTCTGATGTGGGCCATTGCTCAAGGAGGAGAAGAAGGTTTTGTTTATGATTGGCCTCAATTGGGCTTTACCGGCGACGAAGTGACACTCAATGGTCCCGGTAGTTCTGCCTCATATACCGTTACTGCCACTGATATTTGTGGTGAGAGCATTTCGGCAAACATTCTGGTAGAAGTTCTTCCCATAAGTGCCCAATTCTTGGTGTCAGAAATTGGAGAAAACACTTATCAATTCACTGCTACTCCAGAACCCGCTTGTGAAGAAGGTGAATGTTTTTATATGTGGGAATTTGGAGATGGCACCATCAGTTTTGAAGAAAATCCAGTTCACGAATATGATGGATTAGGCTCTTACACCACCTACTTCACAGTGGTTAATGACATCGGTTGTTCGGACATGCAGCCATATACAATTCAAGGACCACCGGACATATTTATCCCAAATTCGTTTACGCCAAACGGTGATGGTATCAATGATATTTTCAGCGTGGTTAGTCACGACCTACTCGAATTTGATATCAAAATATTCAACAGATGGGGAGAAATGGTCTACCAATCGAACGACCCCGCAGCAGGTTGGGCTGGTGGTCACAAAGGAGGAGAATATTTTTCGCCGGACGGGGTCTACACATATGTTGCCCGTATAAAAGGATATAACACTGATGCACAAGAGTTTGCGGGTTCAATTACGCTTATTCGATAAGTGCAAAAACACTTGTAAACCCCAAAGAGTAATAATTCTTTGGGGTTTATTTTTTTTTAAAACAACCCATGCCCTAGTTTTGAAGTCTATCTGTCAAATAGCCTTAAACCACATGAAATATTTTACAAGAATTTCGGGTATCATAATTGCACTTTTAGCAAATCAAATTTCTTATAGTCAACTAGTTGCGACTTCAAATATGACCGTTGCTGAATATGTGCAGGATGTGCTTTTGGGTGCCAACGTAACTGTGAGCAACATAACTTTCAACGGAGCTAGTGCAAACACTATCCAAGCTTCCGTTGGTCAATTTGAATGTGAGGATTGCAACCTTGGTATGGAAAGCGGGATGATAATGACTTCCGGTTTTGCAAGCAACGCTGTAGGTCCGAATAACCAAGGAGCAGCCACGGGTTCGAGCAATCTTTTTGGCAGTACAGATCCTGATCTAACGGCCATAAGCACAAATACCCTCAACGACTGGTGTATTGTTGAATTCGACTTCGTTCCTCTTGGAGATACTTTGAGATTCAATTACATATTCGCATCGGAAGAATATCCCGAGTATTCTGGTTCTGGATTTAACGATGTATTTGGTTTCTTTCTTAGTGGGCCTGGTATAAATGGTCCATATTCCAACAATGCTGAAAACCTGGCTTTGATTCCCGGTACAAACTCGCCTGTAACTATCAACAATGTGAATAATGGTGGTGATGGCATAAATGGGCCATGTCAAAACTGCGAATTCTACAATCACAACGGAATGGGTTGGGATGTCGACGACCCAACATACTCTGATCCATATTACATTCAATACGACGGATTCCTCGACACATTTGAGGCATACTCTATTGTACAGTGCGGACAAACCTATCACATCAAATTATGTATTGCAGATGCCGGAGACTCTGGTTTCGACTCAGGTGTGTTCCTCGAAAGAGAATCCTTCTCAAGTAATCTTGTTGTTCAAGTTGAAATCGACTTTGAAGCAGGTGGACCTGAAGGAAACACACTTTTCGAAGATTGCGGACAGTCGCTTATTACATTCTCTCGCCCTGAATCAGGTGATCTCAACACAGCTCTTACTGCTTATATCGAATACAGTGGTGATGCTATTGAATTAGTTGACTACAGTGATTTACCAGACTCCGTTTATTTCGCGCCGGGGGTAGAATCTATCTCCTTCCCTCTCGATGCATATCTAGATTTCCTTGCCGAAGGAATTGAAACAGTAGAAATGCTTATTTCGAACTTCGCTCAGTGTGGTGAAACTATGCTTGAAAGTGAATTTATTTTCTACATCAACGATACTGCCGATCCACTAGTGGTTGAAGGTTACACCGAGAGTATTTGCGATGGAGCCATTATCGACATTGAGCCGATTATTTCTGGTGGATATGGTGTTTACAGCTTTGACTGGAGTACGGGAGAGACTTCCCAAATGATCACAGTATCACCACTGATTAGTACAACTTACAATGTAATGGTAAGCGATACATGCGGTATGCCTTCCGACGATGCAAATATCATTATTGAGGTGGCAGAATTCCCGCCATTTAGTGTGTTGATAGATCAAGGCGACTTTGTAGTTGATTGCTTTGGTTTACAACTTACAGCTACCGCTACCGGTGGTGATGGAAACTACAGCGCTTGGTTCTGGAGTAATGATGAAGGAAATAATCTTTGGGGATGGCAAAACACATTGTGGTATGGTCCATGGAATGGCGTAGGTGAAGTAACTATAAGCGTTGAAGATGGCTGCGGTGAAATCACAACTCATACCGTAACGGCCACCTCATCAATTACTCCTATGCAAGTAACAATGCCTCTTGATACAACTGTTTCTTGTGGAGCTTTTGTGACCCTCGATCCACTTGTAGAATTTGGTCAGGAACCATTTTGGTTTACCTGGTACGACATAAACTGGAATTATCTCGGTTCTGCTGATACATATTCTTTCACGGCATCGAATGATTTCCAAATTCAATTGTACATTTCGGACAACTGCGGAGGCTACTACAATTCAATCATCAATATCAATGTTGAACCCATTCCAATGGATTTATTAATGCCAGGTCCATTTACGGGTACTTGTACGGATGTTTTCTTCATCGATCCTGAAGTAACGGGTGGTAGCGGTCCTGGATCTTACAACTACGTTTGGACGGTAAACGGATCTAATGTTGGAAGTAATGAAACTCTAGCATATTCTTCGAGCCAGTCGGTTACTGTAGTGCTAAACGTAACGGACAACTGTAATTCTTCTGCCACAGGAGAAGTAGATATCGAAATTGTAAATGTGGCCCCGGAACTCAGTCTTAGTCCTGATGTGACGGTAACATGCGTAGAGGTAGGACAATTCACAAGTACAGTGAATTTGGGTGAGGCTCCATTTGAATATGAATGGACTGCGAATGGAGTTGTAATCGGAAGTGGTGATGTTCTCGAATATCAGGCCGATGAAACAACATCTATTGAACTTTTGGTAACTGACATTTGTGGATTGAGCGATCAGTCAACCGTTACTCTGTTCATCGATAATCCTGCTATAGAGGTAGTAGTTAGTCAGGATACAAGTATTTGCCTTGGCTCTCAAATTACACTCAGCGTTGAAGGCTCAGGTGGTGCCGGAGCTTTGGTTTACGACTGGAGCGGACCTATGTTAAGTAGTTCTGACCAAAACGTACAAGTAAGCCCAGGAACTCTTGCTTTATATGAAGTGTCTGTTTCTGACCAATGTAATCAAATTGAAACAGAGAATGTAGAAGTTGATGTTCAAGATGTAAATGCCGGATTTACGCTCACATATCTTTCAGAAACTGAAGTGCAGTTTGTGGCTGATGTAATGGACGATTGTGAAGACTGCAATTATACTTGGAATTTTGGTGACGGAATTACTAGCGACATTGCAAATCCTATTCACACATTTGATGGTCTGGCTCAGTACCAGGTAGAGCTATATGTGAATAATAACATTGGCTGTTACGACTATGGCTACAGCGTCGTGTATCCGCCTTTGGAATTATATGTACCAAATGCATTTACTCCAGATGGTGATGGAATTAACGATGTGTTCCAAGTATATGGAATGGGAATTCTTGAATATGAAATCATCATTTTCAGTCGTTGGGGAGATGTTGTTTTCCGCAGCGAAGACCTCAATCAAGCATGGACCGGTAATACCAAAAATGGCGAATACTTCATTCAAGATGGAGTGTATACATACGTAATAAAATACCAGGGTGTATCGAAAGAAGCTGCCGAAATATCTGGTCAGATCCTTCTGATGAGATAGGCAACATATTTGCTACTGTATCAGGAAGGGGCATTATGCCCCTTCTTTGTTTTTCAGTACTTACTTTGGCACTTTCGTTTATTCAAGAAATAGAAAATCTCTAAAAGTTTTATGTGCGGAATTGCAGGAGTCCATGGCTTGCCAGATTTTGAAAGACGGTTTCAAATCGATCCTGCGTCGTGCTTGATAAAGGCCTTAGACCTTCAACATCACAGAGGCCCTGATCACCGTTCATTTAAAAAAACAAATAATGCTCTGCTCGGTCACAACAGACTTCGCATCATTGATCTTTCGCAAAGTGCCGACCAACCATTCTCAGACATAAGTGGACGATATTCTATCGTTTTTAATGGAGAGATTTTCAATTATCGTGAACTGAAAAACGAGCCTAGTTTGCGCGACTTCAATTTCAAAACAAATAGCGACACCGAAGTTCTTTTGACTTTGCTCATCAAAGAAGGAAAAGATGCCCTCCATAAACTGAACGGCTTTTTTGCATTCGCTTTCTATGATGCCGAAGAAGATGAAATGATCATCGCGCGCGATCGCTTCGGTGAAAAACCCCTCTGGTATAGCACAGAAAATGATGTCCTATTTTTTGCATCTGAGTCAAAAACTTTAAGTGCATTTCCAATCACTAGAAAATTTAATCAACTAGCCCTCGCCTATTTTCTTCAACTCACATACATACCGGCTCCTCAAGGTATTTATTCATCGTATCATAAACTGGAGCCGGGACATCTGATCACCTCCAATGCATCGGGAATCAAAGTAGAATCTTGGTACACTCCAGAAAAGAGAAAACGAGAAACCACTTCTAGAGAAAACTTGGCAGAAGAACTTAGAAATCACCTGAATGATTCTATTTCCATGCGAATGATTTCAGACGTTCCCATTGGTGCATTCCTAAGCGGCGGACTCGATTCATCCATCATTTGTGCCCTTGCAGCCCAGAAAACGAATCAACTAAAAACATTTTCTGTTTCATTTCCTGAAGAGCCCTATCTCGATGAATCGGAAAATGCTTCTCTGATGGCTTCTCATATTGGTGCAAGCCATACAACCATTCCGTTGACTCAAAGAGACATGTTGGAGTCCATCGACGATTACCTATTCGCACTCGATGAACCCTTCGCGGATTCTTCTTCCGTGGCTACCTATTTTTTGGCCAAAAACGTAAAAAATCATGTCACAGTCGCCTTGAGCGGGGATGGTGCCGACGAACTTTTTGGCGGTTATCGAAAGCACTATGCACTTTATTCCAGAAAAAGAAAAAGTGCCTTAAACAGTACAATGCAATTATTCGCACCTCTTCTTAAAAATGACTCCGGAAACCGAAGTTCATTTTTTCAAGACAAAAAAAGACAAGCCTCTCGGTATTTAAAAATATTGAAAGCCGACGATCAAAATGCATACTGGCAGTTGGCTGCATTTACGGAAGATCATTTGATTGGGGAAATTGTCGGAAATGATTTATTGGATCGCCTGAAGCAGTCAAGACAATCCTGGCTGAAGGATCAGAATGGAGATTTGAATAGAGTTCTGCTGACTGATCAAAAGCTAGTGCTGGCGAACGATATGTTGGTAAAAATAGACCTGATGAGTATGGCACATGCGCTCGAAATCCGTTCACCGTTCTTGGATTACAGAGTGGTTGAAACCGCAAACGTAATGAGCGCCCACGAAAAAATAAATCGCCTTGGTCAAAAATGGATTTTGCGCCAAGAATTCGGGCATCTTTTGCCAAAAACCTTGCTCAATCAAAGAAAAAAAGGATTTGAAATTCCCATAGACCAATGGGTAAAAGGGCCATTGCGGGAAAGAATAAAAAGTTCGTTGCAAGAACTCATTCAACAAAACGAAATACCCTTAAATCCGATCTTTCTTAAAAAATGTGTTGAATCGGATACTTACTACAATCAACTCCCGGCTTCTCTATTGTGGAGTCTCTTTATTCTGAGAAACTGGCAGCAAAAGCAGCACTAGTAACTTACAGGAAGATCTTCCACAACCTTCAAAAATTCGACCATTAAAGTCAGACTATCATCATTTGAATGTCCGGCAATCCATTCTCGCAAAATGTAGCTAGATTCTTCTATTTGCTCTTCTGCAAATGGTCCATCCATGCTTTCGATCAATGTGAGACATTCTAAGATTTCTTCGAACTCGGAACGAACGGTCAACTCAACCAACTCGGTTAATCTGTCTGTTGGTTGCAATCCGCTATTCCACATAAAATGCAAGACATCTCTTCTCACTGCCCTTAGAGAATCCTCTTGAAGGGCTTCTAAGAAAGGTGACTCGGTTCGTGTGACCTTCAGATTGCTCAGTATATCGGCCACATTTTCTTTCACCAAGGCACTTTCTGAAGCCGCAAACAAATTAATAAGGGGCAGCACTAGGTTGTGATTTCCCGTTTCGCGACATTTACTCAAAGCGGATACTACCACAGCCTCATCAGTACTGAATAAATCCCTTTTCAAATCTTCAATTCTCTTATTATCTTCTTTCATGGTCATTTTTGAGGGCGCAAAATTACTCCTGTTCAATCTTTTGTGAGATGAAATTCAGATTATTTTGACTTTTCATGCAACCTAAGCATAGATTTATTAGTTTTGATTCAAATAAACTCATCCAACCATGAAAACTCTGCGACTAATCATTGCCACTGTAGCCCTCTTTTCGGGCCTCAATTCCATTGCCCAAAATACCATTTCTCAAGAATTGGTTGATATCACAATCTCCTCCGAAACCACTCGCGAAGAGTTGATGTACCTCAGAAACGATCTTCAGGCCGTGGGTGTAAACTTTGATTACAGCCCTGTATTTGATGGAAATCGTCAACTTATTGGAATAGATTTTACCGTGAAGGGAGAAGGTTTTGACAATTCATATAGTCTTCCCAAATTTGCGCCGGATCAAGCTGTTCACATGAACATCAATCGTCAAAGTGGTGCTGCTCCAACGGTGCAAATCAACCCTACCCAGAAAAAGAAGTAATCTCCTTCAATTCATATATAAAACCTCGGCTTGTCCGGGGTTTTTTCGTGTTGGAGAATTTCTAGCCATCAATCTAGAGCATGCAAGATGTTTAGTGAGGCACTTAATATTCTTTAACCGGAAGCAGTGCTAAACCAATTTATCCCGCATTGCGCATTGGAAGCATCTTGAGGTTAATGCTATGCGGGATTCTCGAATCTACACGATGGAACAAAGTAATTGTTCGACCTATGAATTCCGATATCTCCATGGCGTGATTCGGGTTTATGTATCTGCAATAGTCCAATAAAGTTTCACTTCAATGGCCTGTTACAGGCACTCTAAACGACATTAACCATTTCATGCATGCAATATCCTGCAGCGCATTGCCCAAAACAAACTTCCAATGCGCAATGTAGTATGGAACGTTTATTAAGAACCATTGGTAAAAGATCGGTATTACTACTTCAACCTTGTCGATATCCCGAAATCAGCATCTCTATACCACGCTTCGATTTATCCAACCTCAGCATTTTTTCCTCTTCCGATTCATGCATAGACCGATGTTCTGCCAATAGCAAGTACTTCTCAAGTGAGTCAAGTAATTGGGTGGTTTGATAGTCCATAGCGGAGTGCAAAAGCTTTTCCCATATATACTGAACCGCATCAGCACTTGGATGCACCATATCTTGACTACAAAATCTGTAATCACGAAGATCGTCCATGAAGATTTCATAAGACGGGAAGTATTGCACTCCCCCATGCTCCGAAAGTTGATTTGCTGCTATCAGAAGGTGACTTTTCGACAATTGATTTTCTGCAAAACCATCTTTCAAATATCTCACCGGGCTTACTGAAAATACAACGCGAACATCAGGATTGAAGTTCCTCAGTTTTCCTAGCAATTGATTCCAAGAATTGACTATTTCATCGTGAGTCAAAAGTCGCTTCAGAAAATTCTGATTTGGGAATTTGTGGCAATTAGCAACAATACGTTGCTTTACTTTTTCTTCATAAACCCATGCTGAGCCAAATGTGACAAGAAGAAAACGAGATTTTTCTAGGTAAGTTTTTCCAATCAGAATATCCCTATTAATCTCGTCAATTACAGATTGTGGTTCTTTGCCTGAGAACCGTCCGTGATGATAAAAACTGTGGTATAAACTTCCATCAAAGTCGAGATCATCTATAGAAAATTGTTTTCCTTGAATTATCATTTCCAGAGCCGTTGCAATTGACTCCGGATTAAACAAAATTCCAAAAGGATTCAAGCAGATATCGAATTTGTATCGCTGAAAACGCACACCCATTTTTTCTGCGAAACAAGAACCGATCAAAAAAATTCCATCACCAAATGATACTTTTTCGCTCCATTCATTGGGTTCAAGGATGGTCCTGAATATACTTTTCATTTCAAGGTTTCTTTAAGTTGTTCTGCCAATATTTTCGAACAATTGAAATGACCTTCAGGGCAACTACTTCTGCCGTGTAATGCGCAAGGTTTGCAGGACAATGGCTCGGTATATTCTACAACGTGAGATGAGGAAGATCTAGGTCCAAAGCCGAACTCAGGTATTGTACTGCAAAATACTGCTGTGACCGGTGCATCCACAGCAGATGCAAGATGCATCGGAGCAGAATCGTTCACATAGTTCATTGCTGCAAATTTCATTAAGGCCGCAGAACGAAGCAATGAGAGTTCGCCTGCCATCACCCTTACTTTGTCCGGATAAAGTGCTTTAATCTTCTCGCATAATACTCTATCTCCCATTCCACCCAATAGCACTACCTGAAGAGTGCCTAGAGTGGATATAAATTGATTCCAAACCAATGCCGGTGTTTGCTTTGTAAACCAGACCGATGCCGGAGAAATGGTGATAAACGATTTTTGCGAAAATGACTTCGCCCAATCAAGATCCTCTTGAGATGGATAGAGCTGCATCCGAATTGTAGCCGTATCACAAAGACCGGTTAACACAGACAGATTTCTATCAGTTTCATGAATCCAATTTTTGTCCCCTTTCTTTCCGATTAAATGAGGGGCTTTGTGATTGAACAAAAAAGACAACGGATTTTTATCGAATCCCGCTTTGTAATCGGCGCCACTTAATACTGTAATCAATCCGGAAGATGCAAAACGCTGGAGATTTATAACCGCGTCGTACTTCTTTTTTCGAACGGTTATTATTGTTCGTATCAACTCCTTGTATTTACCCTTTTGCTTATCCCACACCAACACTTGATTGATAAAAGGATGGCCATTCAGCAAAGATTCGTTTCCTTTTCTAGCCAATACATCAATCAAGGAATTTGGAAAACTTATTCTTAGCTTTTCCCATACAGGACTTGCGAGAACAACATCGCCAATGAAAGCCGTTTGTATGACAAGGATTTTCTTCAAAAGCATTTAATTACACAGAGACTCCATAGTCCCGAAGGGCATCGTTCAAGGACGTTTTGAGATCTGTAGATTCTTTTCTTTTACCAATGATAAGTGCACAATTCACATTGTATTCTCCCGCAGCAAATTTTTTGGGGTAGCTACCGGGAATTACCACGCTTCTCGGAGGAATAATACCTTCGTAAAACACAGGACTCTCTCCCGTTACATCAATAATTTTTGTGCTTGCAGTTAGCACAACGTTGGCTCCGAGCACTGCTTCGCGACACACCCTCACGCCCTCTACAACGATACTTCTCGAACCAATGAAACAACCATCCTCAATGATCACTGGGGCTGCTTGTACAGGCTCTAATACACCACCTATACCCACACCACCACTTAGGTGAACATTGTTGCCAATCTGAGCACAACTGCCCACTGTAGCCCATGTGTCGACCATTGTCCCTGAATCTACATAAGCTCCAATATTTACATAACTCGGCATTAAAATGACTCCCTTTGCCAAATAAGCCCCGTATCGGGCAACAGCATGAGGAACAACCCTTACACCAAGTGCGGCATAATTCTCTTTCAGTTTCATCTTATCGTGAAACTCTAATGGACCTGCATGGAGTACTTCCATTTTTCTGATGGGGAAATAGAGAATGACTGCCTTTTTCACCCATTCGTTCACATGCCATGTATCAACGGTGGAAGGTTCGGCAACGCGCAAAGTTCCTTTATCCAGATGCTCTATCACAGACTCAATTGCGTGAACCGAAGATTCCTCCGAAAGCAAAGTTCGATCGTTCCAAATTTTCTCAATCTTTTCAGCGAACTGAAGTTTTTCTGCTTCATTCATTCTATTCAATGTTTAAATTTCAAATTCGGTCTTGTAATCTGGGAAAATAAAACAAGTTTTGAGAGATCCCCCTTACTCACTTTGTAATGCACAAAACTACTACCCAATCGGGGTTTTATCACTTTTCTGCGATTGTTTGGATTAGAGCATCCCAAATACAATTGATGCTTAGACCTATTCTTGGTATCTATTCGGGATTACTTTTGTGATATGGGTAAATTCATGGGAATTGACTTTGGGACAGTGCGCTGTGGTTTGGCCATCACAGATGACCTTAAAATGATTGCTAGTCCATTAGAAACAGTCACTACAAAAGATATAATGGCTCTATTAGTTGGCATTGTGATAAAACACAGGGTTGAAAGATTTGTAATCGGTGTAGCCCACAACCTCGATGGAAGCATTTCAACTACCACCGAAAACATTGAGGCATTCATAACCAAAATTCAAAAAAAGTTTCCGGAAATTCCTGTGAGTAGGGTCAATGAAATGTTTAGCAGCAAAATGGCCTCACAAAGTTTGGTACAAGGTGGAATGAAAAAAAGTGATCGACAGAAAAAAGGAAACCTTGATAAAGTGAGCGCTGCTTTAATCCTCCAAGACTACTTGCAATACGGCGAATCATAAACGTATGACCTTTAAGGAAGGCTCTAGTGGGTCAAAAACGTCATGGCAGTATTCAATGATGTCTTCCAAAGTTTCGGCCTGATATTGAAAGAAATTATCTCTTCTCTCCTGCAGCACACCATCTGGGCGTACCGCTTGAAAAACACTTTCGATTTGACGAATAGATTGTTCGTGATATTGCTTTTCGGATCGTGTAATTTTTGATGTCAGGTTCTCCATGCCTTTCAATACCCTTTGCTTTTCGGCCATGGTTGCTTGTTCCAAGCTTTGATCTAGAACTTTCAACTTGACTGCTATGGCGTCTAAAGTGGCACTTATAGAATCTGATTCGTTTTGAATACTCACTTGCGATTGACTGCGCACATAATTTCGTATAAAGTCGTCTTTAGATATAAAAATATCAGCATCCGAAATTTCTAATTTATCCACCTTCTTCTGAATCGAATGATTCAAGATAATGGCTTGATCTCTCGGCACCAGAATCGGATAAGAGACGCCTAGTTCTTCGAAAAGAGACTTGATTTGCATCCAATACGACAATTCTCCCGGCCCACCAATGTAGGCTAAGTTGGGAAGTACAAACTCTTGGTAAACCGGTCGCAGCAGAACATTCGGACTAAACTTTTCCGGATTATTCTCAAGATCAGCTAAGATTTCTTCGCGCGTGAAAATTATATCGGTTTGGTTTACCCTGAAAATATCACCCTCGTGCAGAATACGTTCACGCTGGTGGTTCATGAGATAAAACAAGTTGATTTCTCTGGGATTCACAACAGGTTTGTAGCCCGCATTCTTCAATATGCCATTCGTTTTGTTTACTTCCGAATAACCCATTCCCTCTAACAATTCTCTCTTCAGGATATGACTAAAACTCTTCTTGAACCCCCTATCGTTGGCATCGATAATTACAATTCCATATTTACCTACCAGGTGATTGACCAACTTTCGGGTTGCGGTTGCCAGATTTTCGGAGGCATAGGAATCGCTCAAGATTTTGATCAACTCATTCAAACGTTCGCTTGGATCAAACGAATTTTCAAAATCACTGATCATTTGTTGTATTCCATTAGTGCTCAACTCACCTACTGCACCGCTATCGTTTGTCGACCATTGTTTCTTTTGACCTCTTAAAAAAAAATGATCGATTTCAGCCACATCATGGTCTTCTGTCGCCATCCAATAGACTGGCACAAAATTTTGCTCGGGTGATTCAGTTTTGAGCAATTCGGTTAGACGAATCGTAGAAATAAGTTTATAAATGAAGTACAAGGGACCTGTAAACAAACAGAGTTGATGTCCAGTAGCAACGGTAAAAGTGTTTAAAGATCTAAGACTCTCTATGTTTTTTTGAGTCAATTCGGAAATTGGCAAATCCTGATATTGTTTCAAAAGTGTTTCGACCAATAATTCTCTTTGTCTAGCATCGAATGGTCGCTTGGCCATCTTTTCAAGAATAGCAGATTGACTCAGAAAAGAGCCACAGAAAGGTAGTACAGATTCTTTATGGTGAATGTAATCTTCAACTAGATCAGATAATTGCTGTTGAGGAACAAATGTCGTTTTCATTGGGACGAAAGTAATCCCAAAAATTGTGTTGCAGTTTTACGCGAAATAAGAACGCGGGATAAAAAGGTGACTACAATAGTTTATCTCTCTTCTAATCAATTTAAAATCTAGTAATCCATAAAATGAAAGCAGGAGAAAACTAAAAGACTACCTCACCAAATTGACGATTCCGGAAAGTGATTTCACCTTTGGCTCGCCATTTTCATCGGTAGACATAAAAGAAATTTCCCAGACATAAGCTCCACCTTCTGCACGCTGACTATTGTACCAACCGTCCCACCCGATAGTCGGATTAGTGGCCTTAAATAAACGTTCACCCCATCTATTGAAAATCTCTAGATCATATTCATGAACTTGAGTGGATACTGGCAAGAAATAATCGTTGTTGCCATCACCATTTGGAGTAAAAGTATTTGGGATAAAAAACTCGTCTATTTCGGCGGAGCCACCTGAATTCGGATTTTCATTCGCCGATGGAGGCGTTTGGTCTCCTTTTCCAGTGGCTTCTTCAGATGGATCAAAATCTTCTGGAACTTCTTGAATGAAAAAGTCATCCACAAAATAATAACCATACAAGGGGTTAGCCCCTTCCATTACCTCTATGTCTTTGTTATCGTCTGGACCAAATAATCCAAAGGTCATGTATCGGTATGCTTGATCGGAATGCAAGGTAAAATTCACACAAACCCAATCTCTGGAATAGAAAACAGTATCAATAGTAAATTGAGGATTTGCAGCTATGGGATTTTGACCTACCTGCAGAACAGGATTTGTAGAGAAATAAAGTCCAATATCAGATACCGCCAATCCTGCGGTAGAAACCTCTGTCTTATACCCATTACATAACTTGTAACTTACAATGTAGTCTTTGCCGACTTCGAGAGGGTTATTGAATTGTGTACTGATGTATTCTCTGATGTTGGTGTGATTTGGCCCGCAAACAATCAAGCCTACTAATGCTTCACCCTCGGCTGGTTCTACCATTGCCATCGGAGTTTCTGGTAAATCTGCCTGACTCGAACCGAGATAGTGATAGTAATCGGGAGAGGCAAGTAAACTTCCTGCATTAGTCCACGACTGCAAAATTTGCCACTGACCGGTATTTGATGGATATGCCGAAGCAACTTCAAATCCAGGATTTACAATTTGAGCAGATACCAATTGTACTGTGCAAAAAGCAAGTAGACTCAAGAACACAACTGATTTCAATTTTATCTTCATGGCAGGGCTAAGGTAAGAAAAAAAGGGACTTAAAGACCCAATTTATTAAGGTGTACAAGCTAAATTATACACATGACATGCAAAAGTGGGTTCAGGTTGCCCGTTCAGAAGTATCTACTGTAGCCTAAAAACAAGGATAGGCTTCTGTAAGAAAAATCAAGGTCTGATCTTTTGCTTAATACTCCTGCTGGAATCCATAAATCTACGCCTGCTGAAAGCCCATTTTTGAGGTTCCATTTATAAGCTCCACCTCCACCAAAGGTACCGCCCCATTGAGTTTTACGAAGTTCAAGAACATCAGGATTCCAAGTAGAGAGGGAGTCGTCTTCAAAAATCATGGTCACAGGTCCAACATTTCCAAAATGAATACTTCTCCAAAACGGTCCGAACTGAAAATACCACCTTAGGTCGTCTTTTTCTTTACCCCCATATATTCTTATCCTGGCTACAATATCTCTCGTTTGAAGTTCGAAAGTTCCGTCGTTAAGCGACACAGGTATGGTGTCTAACTCATAACCCGGATCTATAAATTGATTAATGATATGAGAGAGTTCTCCATCTTTAAAACTCTCAAACTTGTACGTCTCTTCATCAGAAAGTGACGAAACATCTACATACTGATTTCCTATTTTTGACTGATTCCAAGAGAATCCAAGGGAAAATGCGAAGTGCTCATCTATCTCTTTTTCCACCATCAGACCAAAGCCTGGCCCTAGTTTCCAGCTATCGCCGGTAGATATAAAATCGTTGATATACCTAGCATCCTCGCCTATGTATGCAATTTGACCATAAGTGAAGTTAGCGTTCAGGAATGGAGTTAAGGAGAGTCCATAATTTATATCAGCCTTTTTATATGATTGCTCTAAGGAATCTACATCCACGTAACGTGGATTTTTTTCGATAAAGATTTTCTCTCCATCTATAATGATCGTATCGGAGAGGAGCTCGGTAGATCTCGAAACTAATGAAAAAAACAAGAGCAACAACATCAACGATGTGTTGCCCTTGATTTTTGGTTTCATACCTGAATTCCGGAACATACCTATAAAAATACTCCGGCTAAGGTAGGAGGCATGACCCTACCAATTTCCAATTCATTTCTTTTTATCCCTTTTGTCTTTTGACAATAATTGATCAACTTCAAGTTTCCTTGTACCCTTTTCACTTTTGGCAAGAGTTTCTGGAGTGGCAATTTCGACTATTGGTATTAGGACTTCTGGCTCATTGGTTTGCACAACTATGGGAAGCACTTGCGCTGGACTTTCAAATACTGGTAGATCACCTTCGGTAGATGTCAGTGGGAATTCACAGTGTACTGATTCACTTGCATGCGAAGCCGAACAACATGAACTGTGTGTTTTGCTTTTTGAATTTTCCGAGGTGCAGCTAGAGCTTGATGCCGGTATGAATTCATTTTCAGAGGCATTCAAAATTTCGGGCTGCCAGAGTTGATTTTGGAAAGTGCCAGCTTTTTCCGCAGGTGCACTAGACCCATTTGATTGTCCAACTAATACAGCAGCGGAACTACCACCCGCCAATAAAACAAGATACCACATGTTGAAGCGGAAAGCTTTGAAGGTTGTGAAATTAGTCCACCACAACTTTCTGCGCATACCCCCATATACCGACTGAGGAACCTCAGGGGAATAGTCAAGGAATTGTTCCTTCACATGGCTAAAAAATCTTTCTTCACTCATCTTTTTTGAATTTTATTTTACTCAATTCTCCAAGTTCTTTTTGTAGGTGCGTCTTGGCTCGCGATAATTGTGATTTGGAAGTATTCACATCTATCTCGAGCATGCCGGCTATTTCCTTGTGCATAAATCCTTCTACAACGTACAGATTAAAAACTGTTCTGTATCCTGTCGGAAGTTTGTTGATGCAAAACAACAACTCCTCTTTTGTGAATTCCGCATTATCAAACGATACCGGATCTTCTTTGTGTCTTACAAGATCATCCACATCTTCTTGATACGCATGCTTCAGATTTTTCCTGTAATTCGTGATGGATGTATTCACCGCTATCCTCCTCAACCAACCCTCGAAACTACCGTTGTGATGATACGTGTGAATGTTGTTAAACACTTTTACAAATACATCTTGAAGAACATCTTGGGCTTCCATCTTGTTTTTGGTATATCTCAAACAGATTCCGAACAACAGCGAGTTAAACTTTAGGTACATTTTGTCCTGCCATCTTTTCTCACCGCGCACACACCCATCTATGATCTCCCGGATATCATCCATATTCTTATGTAAAACACATTCTTTAAATAAAGGGTTGCTTTAAAGATAGATTTTTTTAGATTTTTAATCCCCGAAATTTTTCAAATACCTGATTATCAGTTTATTTTGACTCTATTGGACCTTAAAAGTTTGTTGTAATCTAGAAAATACAATACCTTCATACTAATGCTGTTAGACTGTGGTAACCCGAAGGTGTGTTTAATATCTTCAGTTAAATTGGGCAAAATCTCATCTTCTTCTTGATTAATTCCCTTCTTCCAAACGAGATTCAATTCGCTACCAGGGGCAAAAATCCATCGGAAAACCATATCAATAGTAAAAGAGTTGAAACTTCTGTTGGCCTCTATGTTTCCCATATCATCTGTGCCCGAATAGTCGGTATTGCCGAGATGGCCATCTTGATTAAGGCTGTGGAATTTGTGATACCTTGAGAAACCCCAATAATGACGTGCCCTAAATGAAGTTGACATCAACGCATTGAACGTATATGTTGCAGTAAGGAGATTGGTGTGTGAAACAACATCGCGTGTACCAAAGATTGGCTCCATACGACTTTCATCAGCGAAATCGGCCCATCCAATGTCATTGTAGTGATTCTGCCTGCTATATACATATTTAAACATCAGATGGTCGTTTACCCTGAACCGGGGTTCAATACGCCAATTGAAAACATACCTCTGCTTATCCTCAAACAAACTATGCCAAGCGCTAAAATCCAGAGCAAAACGCTTTCTATAATCTGTGCTGATCCAACCGCCATAATTGAACCAAGCCGGAGTTTTAAAATATCTTCCTTGCACACGAGGCTCAAAAAAATCGTTGCCTTCAATTGGATTTGACTCAACAGAAAGTTCGAAAGCAAAAAACTTTCTTGTCATGAAACCTACGTTGGCACTTGAGTTCAGACTAGCATATTCATAAGGCCTATAGAGGTAATTCAATGATGTATACAAATTGCTCCACATTCTATTGAAAGGCCCGAATGGCTTATAGATGGCATATGAATTCGAGAGCCAATAGTTTACTTCATTGTTGTTATACAAAAATCCAATATCATTGATGTCGTATGTATCCGACTCAACAGAGCTACCTGTATTCCATGTCCAGTTTCCACTTGTTTTCTCCAATTGCAAATAGGCTCTATATCCTTCATCATCTTTGCCTTCGTAGTGCAACTTTTTATTATAAGCACCACTTCCTCCAATAGCGTATTTGTTCTTTTTATCGCGCAATTGAAACTCGGTTCCAAGCACATTTGCGTCGTAGGAATGACCAGCTCGCAAAACATTTGTATTTACAAGGGAAAAGAAAGAATTGTTTTTAAGATTTTGATCCAATACAAGAACATTATAATTGGTAAGAGGACTCGTCATGATCTCTCTCCGATTGCCTTCTTCATCTTCAATCAAAGCAGTTTGTTCTGCTGTAACTGCATTAAAAAAACCTATGCCTAAACCTCCATTTGTTCGCCCTGAAATTTTAGTGGCATTGATCAGTTGGGTTTCGATCGGGTTTTCAACAACCCTTTCATCCGATTGTAATTGTCCGTATACCTCATTCGCAAAAATGGGATTGCCTCCAATTCGTCGACTATAAAATAAACCTGCCTTCGAATACAATTCTGTTCCCTCTGTAAAGAACTGCCTGTTTTCCTGAAACTGAACTTCAAATGGGGTGAGGTTGAGAATCAAGTTATCCGAAACAGTCTGTCCAAAGTCTGGTATCAAAGTAGCATCAAGCGTGAACGCATCATTCAATCCAAACTTAATATCCATACCACCATTGTAACTTGAGGTTTGCTGTCTACTTATTGTCAAATCGGCGTTGTAATACTCCTGCTGATTGAGATATGTAGATGCATACGGATAAAGGAATAGTCTTGATGGTGTTGCAATTTTATCGACACCTTTCAATTGACCCATTTGAGTCAGAAATCCAGGAATCTGAGGATCAACTGGATTCCAGTTCGAGTTTTCACGCACTCTTCTCACCTCTCTGAAAAAATTAACATTCCACACGTGTTCCTCACTTTTCGGAAAACGCAAAGCCGCAAAAGGGATTTTGTATTCGGCACACCAGCCATTTTCGAGAATTACGGTCTTACAATCCCAAACTGCATTCCAAGAGATATCCTCCAAATGGCCTCCGTTGACGGTCGAAACCCGGGCATCATATTGTTCAGCCTTCGGACTAATGGCGAATGTGAATCCATTGATGCCATCTCGAAAGCAGGATAGAGTAAGACCGCAAAAATCTGAGTTGCCATCGGAATCTCTCCCAGTGAGTTGAGTAAGGATGCTGTCTGGCGCAGGATCATAGCACATAAATCCAATGTAGAGCGCTTCATCATCGTAGAGCACTCTCACTTCTGATTGGAATTTTGAGGGTACACCCGGATTTGGTGAAAAAGTTATAAAGTCTGTCGCTACAACACATTCCGACCAACACTGATCATCCAGCACACCATTGAGCTTTGGCGGACTTTGACAACGAAGACTATTCAATATCCTGGGATTTGACAATTCTTGCGCAAAATGCTGATGCCCAACCAAAAAGAATAATACAATAAGGAATAAAATCTTTTGGGCCTTCAACGGATCAAGTGGTTCTGATGTGTAATAATACTTTGGTTTCGAAGAACTAATCTCCGCGAAATTGGTTCTTGCGAAGGTATAATGCAGTCAAATGTCCGAAAATCCCATTCGGTTAAAATCTGTTAAGGGGCAAAGGTCTATGAATATATGCATACTAATAACCTTGTCTGAACACTCTACTGTCTAATTTCGCGACCTCAATTGAAAATGATATGTGGCTCAAGAGCACTTTACTTATTGCTATAGTTTGTATTGCCAACCTAGTTTTTGCACAGGAGAAATATTCCATTAGTGGAGCCGTGCAGGACGGACAAACGGGAGAATACCTACTAGGTGCCTTAGTAGTTGCCAAAGAAGTTCAAAAAGGTGTAGCCACCAATGTATATGGTTTCTACTCCATGACATTGGAGAAAGGAACATATACCATTGAGGTGAGCTCTATGGGATATGCAGATCAAGTTTTCGAGTTAGTATTAGACGCAGACCAGTCGCTGAATGTGAACCTCACCTCACAGTCTGTGGAAATGAAAATGATAGTGATAGAAGCTGACAAAAGCAGAAATACCGAGAGCACGGAAGTTGGCAAAATTGTTCTCGAGATGGATCAAGTGAAAAAGCTTCCTGTGCTTTTTGGAGAAGTAGATATTCTCAAGACGATAACACTCTTGCCCGGAGTTCAAAGTTCGGGTGAAGGCAATGCGGGTTTTTATGTGAGGGGTGGTGGTGTCGATCAGAACCTTATTCTTTTGGATAATGCGGCAGTGTACAATGCATCTCACCTCTTCGGATTCTTTTCTGTATTTAACGCTGATGCTGTAAAAAACCTGGAGCTCACCAAAGGTGGAGTGCCTGCAAATTATGGAGGTCGACTTTCATCTGTTCTCGACATCAATCTGAAAGAAGGTAATTCCAAAGAGTGGCATGGCGAGGGTGGTATTGGATTAATAGCTTCACGTTTTACGATCGAAGGACCGTTAAAAAAAGACACCTCAAGTTTGATCATTAGTGGCCGTCGCACCTACATCGATGTAATAACTAAGCCATTTCTCAACCCCGACGGCAATTTTGCGGGCTCTGGATATTACTTCTACGATCTCAATGCGAAACTGAACTATAAAATCACGCAGCGAGATCAACTTTTTTTAAGTGGGTATTTCGGACGAGATGTATTTGGATTTAAAAGTTCTAATGCCGATTTCGAAACGAAAATTCCTTGGGGAAATGCAACGGGAACTCTTCGATGGAATAGAATCATCAGTGATAAAATTTTCATGAACACGATTCTGACTTTTACCGATTACAAATTCGAGTTTCAGGCAATACAAGATCAATTTGAATTCCGTTTGAAGTCAGGAATACGAGACTACGGTGGAAAAGTACAATTCAATTACTATCCAAATTTCAATCACAACCTGAAATGGGGTGGAGAATATGTGAACCATCAGTTTACACCTAACAACGTTTTTGCGAAAAGCGGTGATGTAGAATTTGATCTAGGCGAACAGGTGAAAATACGGAGTCATGAATTTGCTGCCTACATTCTAGACGAATGGGATGTTTCCGAAACTCTTCGAATAAATGCAGGTTTACGCATGTCACATTTTATACATGTAGGACCATTCGATCGCTACATTCCAAATGAAGACAACGGCATAGTTGCGCCAGGCGAACCAGAAGTTATTGAATATGGGAGAGGAGAAAAAGTGGCGGATTACACGGGATTTGAACCTCGCATCAATTTCAGGTATAAACTCGATAAGAAATCAGCCATAAAAGGCGGATTCATGAGAAACTATCAGTACATCCACCTCACTAGCCTTTCTCCCTCCTCTCTGCCTACCGACGTTTGGATACCAAGTACCGATCTCACAAAACCTCAGATTGGAATGCAGTACTCTATCGGATACTTCAGGAATTTCGAAAATGACACATACGAAACTAGTGTGGAGTTTTACTACAAAGACATGTTCAACCAAACGGAATATAAAGAAGGGGCGCAACCCGAACAGACCGTAAACGATAACATAGACAATCTGCTTGTTTACGGAAAAGGGTACAGCTATGGCGCAGAATTCTTCGTGAAGAAAAGGCTTGGAAACTTAAATGGATGGGTAGGTTACACTTGGAGTAAAACCAATAGAATTTTTGAAGGCGTAAATAACGGTGAAGAATTTCCAACAAGATGGGATCGAAGACACGACCTCAGTGTAGTTGGAAACTATAGGTTGAATAGCCGTTGGGAATTCGGTTTCGTATTTGTCTATGGCACTGGCAATGCCATTACCCTTCCTTTGGAAAGATATTTTGTGGAGGGCCAAATTGTAGATCGTTATGGCCCAAGAAATAGTTTCAGAATGGCTCCATATCACAGAGCAGATATTTCGGCAACACTGCACGGAAAACCAAACAAAAAACGAATTGATAAAGTGTCCGGCGAAAAAGTTGATGTGCCCAAAAAAATTCAATCGAGTTTAAACTTCTCTATCTATAATTTGTACAACAGACAAAATCCGTATTTCATTTACTTTGGAACCGATGGACGACTTGACGCAGGCAATCTTCAGATCAAAGCATACCAAGTAAGTCTCTTCCCTATTCTTCCTAGTGTGACGTGGAATTTCAAATTTTAGACCAAAAGAATAAAATACCTTTTAGGAAGTAACCAATCTAAATGAGTAATAGCGAATGAAGAACCTGAATCACTTGAACAAATACCTTTGGAAGTACAGAGGAAGAATGATGTTGGGTTTTGTATTCATTGTAGCTGGGAATCTATTCAATGTTGCCGCTCCAGAAGTGGTGAAAGAAGGAATTGATTTTCTCATCGATTCGTTGAACAACAAACCACAAGCCGGACAAGAATATCAACAAACTGTAATACCCGAATATGTTTCATGGGCTTCGTCGTGGCTTGACGGTGAAAATGAAACGGCCAATACTGCCAACTGGAAGAGCCGGGTTATAGCCATTGGAGCGCTGCTTGCTAGCATGTATCTCCTCATGCATATTATAAAGGGAGTCTTCCTCTTTTATCAGAGACAAACCATCATTGTAATGTCCCGGTACATCGAATTTGATCTCAAAAACGAGATTTATAATCGATATCAATATTTGGACATGAAATTCTATAAAAATAATCGCACAGGCGACTTGATGAATAGGATAAGCGAAGATGTAAATCGTGTGAGGATGTATTTGGGACCGGCTATCATGTAT
This sequence comes from Flavobacteriales bacterium, assembly GCA_034439875.1. Lineage (GTDB taxonomy): Bacteria > Bacteroidota > Bacteroidia > Flavobacteriales_D > Sanyastnellaceae > JAWXBG01. Next base: position 47,334 of record JAWXBG010000223.1, on the reverse strand, counting down.
ACAATCAATCTAGTTGTGCTCTTCATTTTGTGTATAGTGATGATGCTTCGCACAGATGTTGAGCTAACGCTTTACACGCTTATGCCCTTGCCCTTTATGGCAATATCCATTTTTTATGTAAGTACTATTATCAATCGACGAACAGAGCGGGTTCAAAAACAACAATCTGTACTAAGCACAATCGTACAGGAAACAATCAGCGGTATCAGAGTGATCAAGGCTTTTTCGAGAGAGCGTGATATCTCATCTCAATTTGACGAAGAAAGCACAGCTTATAAAAATAAGCAATTGCGATTGGTTAAAACGGATGCGCTATTTATGCCTGTTATCGGACTTCTAGTTGGTCTAAGTACCATATTTGCAGTATACATGGGAGGTCTGAAAGTGATTTCTGGGGAAGTAAGTATAGGCACTATTTTTCAATTTGTTTTTTATGTGAATCTCCTCACATGGCCTTTCGCTAGCGTTGGATGGGTGTCTAGTTTGGTGCAGAAAGCTGAGGCAAGTCAGAAACGCATCAACGAATTTTTACAGTCGGAACCTGATGTTAAAAATCACTCCGACGAACCTCTCACCTTGCAGGGAAGTATTCGATTTGAAAACGTTTCTCTCAAGTATCGCAATGAAGGCCCGAAGGCACTAAGTAATCTTTCCTTTGAAGTAAAGGCAGGTCAAAGCCTAGGAATAACGGGCAGAACAGGGTCGGGCAAAAGTTCACTTTCAAATCTTTTGATGCGTATGTATGACCCAGAAGACGGAGTTATTTATGCTGACGGGAAACCAATTCGAGAACTCAATTTGTATAACTATAGAAAAAATATCGGATATGTTCCACAAGAAGTATTTCTATTTTCGGACAGTATAGAAAACAACATACTTTTTGGTAGCGACGAAAGTGCAAAGGATAAAATGATAGAAGCCGCAAAGGATGCAGACATTCATGAAAGTATTTTAGGCTTTCCCAATCAATATGACACACTCTTAGGTGAGCGTGGAATCAACTTATCGGGAGGTCAAAAACAACGCGTGGCTATTGCCAGAGCTCTTGTCAGAAATCCGAAAATTCTTGTATTCGATGATTGCCTTTCTGCTGTAGACACAGAAACTGAAGAACGAATTTTGAATTCATTGAAAAAAAGAATTCATGGGGTAACGACCTTTATCATTAGTCATCGTGTTTCCTCCATTAAAAACTGCGACAAGATTATTTTTCTCAACCATGGAAAAATTGCAGAATCGGGAACGCATGAGGAATTAATGCAGGCACAAGGAATGTACTTCAAAATGTACAATCAACAGATGGAAGAACCAATCTGAGTAAAATCAAACGAAGACCTGCAGAATTGTTTCAACTTCTAAGGACAAGTTTGACCGAATTGAGAGAGAAATACAAGAAGATCCTGAAGACCTACTGTATCATCTCCACTGAGATCAGCTTCACAATTTGATTGACATCCTATTGCTGCAATGAGGACCAACAAATCTGATGTAGAAACAATGCCGTTGTTATCAAAGTCGGCACAGATCAATTCTTCCGAGGGATCTATGATCGCATTACAGTTATTATCAATACCTGCGCTTGTTCCTAGTGCGCCCGGAAAAACAAGATCATTGGTATCATCGCAGTCGCCTGTTTGTGCCGAATAACCAAGTGGCGTAATACAAGCAAATACAGTGGATGCTGAGCTGCCATATCCGTCGCTATCCGTATCTTCAAAATAAGCAGTAGCCGGCTCTAACAACGTACTTCCTTGTCTGCTGTATGAGTTGTGCAAACCTTCAGCGCTAACACTGAATACTAAAGTTCCACTGGTATTTATTGGATATTGAATTGAAAGTGTAACAGTAGCCGGCGCAGTAACACCATTTGAACTGAAACTAAACGTAGCACCCGGAGGTAAATCGCTCACAGAAAGGTTCACAGGTCCGGCAAAACCATCTGCAACATTAATCTCATAAATTGCTTCTTCGGAGCTACAAATGGATGCCACTATATTCTCGATAGAAATAAAGTTTGGCTTCAACAAAAACAACCCAAAGTCGATATCAGTAACAGGTATCACTCCACTTTCGAAGTAAGGATAATTCATCCAAGTGCCATCAAAAACAGGACTGTTGTTGGCCGGATAATGATCAAAATAAGCCACTTCATTCAACTGTGGTATGGCTATATCCGTTACATCCAGAATCCTCAGCCCTGCTGTGTAGTTGCTTTGGTAGCACAGGTTTCCAATGATGTATAGATTATGGTCTATTGAGGTTGTCGCAGCCAAATGTTGGCCCATATAAACCGGAGCGTCCAAGTTGTTCATATTCCAGATAAGGGTGCGCGTATTACTCACCAAACCATTGTACTCGTCCAACTCATCATTCATTAAAAGATGCTGGCCATTTGGAGAAAGCCAACCTTGGTGGCAATAACCCAAACTAGGATATGGAGTAGTAGATACAAGCGAAATGTCGGTCAGATCAGTTGCATCAACAATGGTAAAGTTTGCCGGGCCGTTTCCATTAAAACAAAAAACTATGGTATGTCCTACATAGTCCGCGTCCGGACCATTATATGTCAACACTTGCGCTTCATGTGTGTATCCATCAGAACTGAATCCGCCGGCAATCACTGGCGCAAGAGGATTCTGCACATTTACAACATGCAGACCTCCTGAAAAGGTATTGGTACCGCATGCATAAACATATCCATTATCTTCATCAATAACCAAGGAATGGCACTTTCCGAATCCACCATAATGGGCATCTTCGGTAAATGTCTCTGGTGGATTGGCTACATCGCGCAACCGAGTGAGGTCAAATACTTGCATTCCATGACCACTTGCCTCACTGCCTACGAAGACATAGTTGTTATATATGCGCAGAGTTCTCCAAATAGAATTCGCACCATGGGGAGGTAGGGTTCCTAAATACAAAGGATCCGTGGGATTTGAAATATCTATGAAGGCAGTTCCATTGCTTTTCCCCAAAAGCACGTATTCGGTTCCATCCAAGGGATCTGTCCAACCCCAAACTTCATTTGTAGTTCCACCTCCAAACTCGCCGAACTCCATGAAATACATGAGATCCACATTTTGACATGGATAGATTCCTGCATATCCATCAACGCATTCTGTTTGTGCCACAACAAAACTTGTGATGAGTGTGAAAGCCAGAGAAAGAATTGCAAAGTAAAGCTTCATCATTTTGAAAATAAGTGGCAATTTAATCCTTAATTGTGAAACGGGATATGATATATCTGCCTTAGTATTGAATGGCCTAGAAACCCTGTAATTAAAAGATTCTGAGAACAAGCTGTGGACACTCCCTACATTTACAGTGTTCCTTGAACATTTCGATGAATTAGTTGTTACACATTTTGATGAAAATTCTAGTAGCCGGAGGATCCGGAATGATTGGCAAACACCTCGCTTCGGAATTGGAAAGCCGAGGAGCTGAAGTATTTATACTTTCTAGGTCAAAAGAAAAGTTCAGCACCCATCCCAATATTCCGCACATTGTTTCTTGGAAACCTGAATCACAAGTTATACTTTCAAATTTCCCTTCGCCTGATGTCATAATCAATTTAGCAGGACACAATCTTGATTGCAGATGGACAACTTCTAATAGAAAAAAAATTCTAGATAGCCGTATACAAAGTACTTCGTTGTTGGTCTCTCAAATCACTTCAAGAAAATGGAATACCTCCTTGTATATCGGAGCGAGTGCGACAGGATATTACTCATCCGTATTTGGCGTAAAAACCGAAGAAGACGCATCGGGAGATGGTTTTTTATCCGAGGTAGTAAAAAAATGGGAAGCCGAATCTGAGTCTCTAGAGAAAACAACTTGCAGACGGGTCCTACTCAGATTTCCGGCCGTACTAGCGGCAGAAGGTGGAGTGGTGGGCAAACTCAAACCTTTGGTAAAATGGCTTGGGGGATTCGTTCCAGGATCAGGAAAACAGAGAATGTCCTTTGTACATGTGGACGACCTTTGTAGAATCATCTCTCACGTGATTGACCACCCTGAAATGAAAGGAATCTTTAATGCGAATTCACCTTTGATTACCGATCAAAGGACTTTTACAGAAACCTTTGCCAAAGAAATGGGTAAAAAAGTATTGATGAAAAGCAGCCCTACTTTTCCATTAAAAATGTTGCTTGGCGAACGCTCAGGACTTGTTCTCGACGATCAGGCCTACGACTCATCTAAACTTAGAAAAACGGGATTCAGATTTAAATTCCCAGACATACAATCAGCCATGCAAAACGTGCTGACCAATGAAGATAAGTGACAAACCTTTCAATATTTGTTGGTTTCGTCGAGATCTGCGCATTGAGGATAATCATGCACTCTTTGAAAGTTTGAATGATGGTCCAACACTTCCTCTGTTCATATTCGATCAGAAAATCCTTTTCGCACTAGAAGATAAAAGCGATGCCCGAGTCCAACTTATACACGATTGTATCTCTTCTATTAAAGCAGAATTAGAAAAGAATGGAGGCTCAATCTTAGTTGTCTATGGAAATCCTTTGGATGTAATAGGCAAATTGATATCCGATAATAAAGTTGAGGCCATATACACCAACCGAGACTATGAACCATACGCCAGAGCCCGCGATACGGAAGTATACAACCTACTTGAAAGTAAGAATATTCCGTTCAGAACATTTAAAGATCATGTCATTTTTGAAAAAAAAGAAGTTGTAAAGGACGATAGTAAACCTTATAGCGTGTTCACCCCTTACAGTCGGAAGTGGAAATCGAGGCTCACGGATGCCGATCTTGAGCACTTTCCGTCCGAAAAAAAACTGAAATCACTTCTCTCCGTAAATAGTTTACCATTTCCCAGACTGGATGAAATAGGATTTTCTCGAAGTCGTTTCGAAATCCCTACTTCCAAACCGAACCTGCAAATCATTTCAGGGTACTCAGCGACGCGCGATTTTCCTGCGCTTCATGGAACTTCGAGGCTTGGCGTACATCTGAGGTTTGGGACAATAAGCATCAGATCATTGGTAAAAAAAGCCCATACAATTAGTCCTAAGTTTTTAGATGAGCTTATTTGGCGTGAATTCTATCAAATGATCATTTTCTTTTTTCCCCAAACTGTGAATAAATCATTTCATGAAAAATATGATCGCATAGCATGGGAAAATGACCCAAAAAAATTTGAAAAGTGGTGTTCTGGAAAAACGGGGTATCCCATTGTTGATGCAGGGATGAGAGAATTAAACGAAACAGGATACATGCACAATCGAGTGAGGATGGTAGTGGCTAGTTTCCTCACAAAACACCTATTAATTGACTGGCGATGGGGTGAAAAATACTTTGCATCGAAATTGCTCGATTTTGAACTAGCAAGTAACGTCGGCGGATGGCAATGGGCCGCTGGATGTGGTTGTGATGCTGCCCCTTACTTCCGGGTTTTCAATCCAACTCTACAGCAAGAGAAATTCGATCCTAAAATGATTTATATCAAGAGGTGGGTGCCGGAAATCTCTACTAATAACTACCCAAAGCCAATTGTAGAACATACCTTCGCCAGAAACAGGGCTATAGCGACTTACAAATCAGCCCTCCAAGGAGCAACATGAAACAGAATGAAATCTTCAAAGGATTAAAAGTAATTGACCTATCAACGGTTTTAGCCGGCCCATCTGTGGCTACTTTTTTCTCAGAGCTAGGCGCCGATGTCACCAAAATTGAGAATAAAAAAACCCAAGGAGATGTAACCCGAAAATGGCAACTTCCTTCTGAGAAGGGCAAAAACATTACAGCTTATTTTTCTTCGGTAAACTACAAGAAAAAATATGTTTTCCTAGATTTAAGAGATCCTTCGGACAAGCTGCAGCTCTTGGAATTGATCAGAGAAGCAGACATCCTAGTTTCAAATCTAAAACACGAGGACGACATCAAATTCGGAGTAGCGTATGACGAACTTAAACTGATAAATCCAAGACTGATATATGCTCATCTCGCAGGTTTCATTAGTCAACCAAATAGAACAGCCTACGATGTCGCTTTGCAGGCCGAGACCGGGTATATGAGTATGAATGGAACCAAAGCTTCGGGGCCGATGAAGATGCCCGTGGCTTTGATAGACGTGCTTGCAGCGCATCAAATGAAGGAAGGTATTTTGTGCGCGTTGATTCAAAGATCCATTTCAGGAAAAGGTTATTACATTAGTACCAGTCTTGAAGCAGCAGCAATATCGGCTTTGACCAATCAAGCAACGAATTTTCTGATGGCGGGATACGAACCAGAACTCACGGGTTCAGAACATCCAAATATTTCTCCATATGGAGAGACTGTTACTTGTAAAGACGGAAAACAATTGGTTCTCGCAATTGGAGCTGATAAGCAGTTTCAGCATTTGTGCGAATTGCTCGGCATGCCAGAAGTATCCCTTGATGATAGATTTGCCCTGAATGTGAATCGTGTAATCTACAGGGAAGAACTTTACAAAATTTTATCCAAACCCTTCAAAGATGACAATCGCGATGATTGGATGAAAAAACTCACCGCTCTGCAGATCCCAGCAGGTGCAGTACATACTTTATCAGAACTTTTCGCTAGACCAGAGATTCAGGAATTACTCCTTAAAGAAAATATAGACGAAGTGCCTACTACTAGGGTGAAGTCAGTAGTATTTGACATTCAATAAGTATTCTATTCTTTCACTTTAAACGTATAGACCCTTCCTGGTTTGTTGCGCAGATATGCCTGCCGCAACCATGGATTGAGAAGCTTGAATTCTTTATAAGTCATGTTATATCCCTCAGCAAATGAAGCAAAATCATCTATGCTGTGATCTACTGTTACATTCTTATACTTTAGAGGTTCGTACAAATCGATAGGCCTTATCACAAAACCGTATGTATCCGCATTGTTGATGATGGTTTTTGCCGCAACAATTCTGCACACATACCGGGATGTTTCGTCATTCAGAATCAAGTCCCAGTATGACGATTGTCGCTGACGAGTCACTTGATCTTCGAGGCCAGTCATTCCCATGTTGTAGGATGCAGCAACCATAGACCAAGAACCAAACTTCGAATACGCCTGTTTGAAATATCTACATGCTGCCTCAGTACTCCTTTCTACATTGTATCGTTCATCTACCTCTTCATTTACTTCGAGACCAAACTGCTTGGCTGTTTCTTCCATAAACTGCCAGAATCCTACCGCACCTCGCGGCGACTTGTCTTGAATGAGGCTACTTTCAACCATACATAAATACTTAAAATCCTTTGGTACTCCATTGAGTTCAAGAATAGGCTCTATTACAGGAAACCATCTGTTGGCTCTTTTCATCCATAAAAACGCATTGCTATGCCAGTAGGTATTCACCAAAAACTCGCGATCCAAACGCTCGCGAACATCACTTTGCGAAAGCGGAACCTCTTCGCCTGCAAAATCCAATTTTTCTGGCAGAGGGATAGTGTATATCCGATAACCTTCGGTGCGCACTCTGTCATATACCGTATGCTTTGAAGATGGATTCTCAGAAAATCCAAAGATGCCAAATAGCACAATTGCTGAAGTTGCGCAGGCCAAAGAGGTGATCAGAATAACGCGAGATTTGGTCATTGTGAAGTATAGGTAAATTTATTATTTCTGATGTTGTAACGCGAAATAATCCAAAGTAGTGAGGTAACAAGAATAAAAAACCCAAAGGCTGCAAAACTGAACCAAGCAGCACATGATCCTACGGGGCCCATGCAACCCAAATACATTGCAAGAATTAATATAAGCCAGCCCAAAACGGACACACCCATATAGCAGTATGGTATCACTTTTTCCTTCACACCAGCATACACCAGATGATGCGTAGAATGGTCGCGGCCTCCTCGAGTAGGTGAAATTCCGGCTACAAGCCTATTCACTACTACTACAACGGTATCTGCGAGCGGGAAACAAAAAATACAGAAGATTAAAGCAAGTATATCAAGAAATTTCGATTCAGATAGAAACAAAAATGAATCTATCAATGCAATTCCGAAAAAACCCATGATGTAGCCGAGCATTAGGCTTCCGCTATCCCCAAGATAAATTTTCGCCGGCTTCATATTATAAATGAGGAATACAATGACACCTCCGATTAAACTGATTGATCCTATCCAATTCACGAATACGGCACATCCTATAAAAAAAATCAATACTACACTTCCTGCTACACCATCCATGTTGTCGAGCATATTGAACGAATTCATAATAGCCACCCAGAAGAATACAGAAATAATCATGTCGGGTACCGGAGCTATTAAATGAAACCCAAAACCATTCATGCTAGTTCCAATGGCCACCGCCAACTGACCAATAAACTTAGCTGCAACTCCAAGACCTTTCAAATCGTCGTACAAACCGATTGCGAAAACAAAAAATGCTCCGATGATCAAATGAATATTATAGCTCCCTATGTAATAAAAATGAAAAACATTACCTGAAAGAAATGCCACAAAAAGTATCAATCCTCCGATAGTTGGAACTTGCTGATGTGACCAGCGAATTTCTTCACGACTCCCCTTTTCGCCTCCTAAGCCAGACTTGTATCGCAATAAAATTTTAATACCGATCAACGCGACCAAAGCTCCCGTCAATAAAGGTAGAAGCAATTTTACAACAACCTCTATTTCCATTAAAAGGGAGAATTAAATTCTGCAAATGACATTGCCTGTGAATCTTTTGCAGATAGGGCCACTTCATTAGATCCCCATTCTATGCCAATGTGTGGATCATTCCAAATAATGCATCGCTCATGATCGCGACTATAGAAATGGGTGCATTTATAGCTAAAAACTGTTTGATCTTCGAGTGATAGAAAACCATGAGCAAACCCGGCAGGTATGTACATCTGTAATCTATTTTCTGCAGATAACTTAAGGGCAAAGTGTTTCCCAAAAGTAGGTTCCAGTCTTCTAAGATCAACAGCTATATCCAATACTGAACCTTGCACAGCGCGGACCAATTTTCCCTGTCCAAATGGTGGCAACTGAACATGTAATCCGCGCAAGACACCTTTTCGAGAAACGGATTCATTGTCTTGTACAAAATTCACCTCGCCAACAAACTCTTGAAATGTTTTTTGAGTGTATGTTTCCATAAAAGAACCACGCTCATCTGAAAAGACTCGTGGTTCAATGACAAACAGTCCTTTGAAATCTGTTTCCGTAAAAGTCATTTTTTTCCCTTCCTTCTTTTCTTTTTACTTCCATTTTCTGTGTAGTAACCCGAGCTGCCATAACCATATCCATAACCGTACCCATAGCCATAATTGTACTTGTAGGAATAACGATTTCGATCTACATCCACCCCATTCAGAATGGTAGAAAGTTTTACAATCTTATTCTCAAAAATTAATTTGTCGGCCACTTGAACAAATTGTTTTCGAGAGTAATCGGATCTAAAAATATAAAGAGGATAATCGGCTTGTTTCAATAGCTCAACCCCATCAGTAACTAATCCCACCGGTGGAGTGTCTATTATTATAAAATCGAATTTCTGCCTTAACTCGGTCAGCACTTTTGACATGTTCGGACCAATAATCAATTCAGAAGGATTTGGAGGAACGGGGCCCGCTGTAATGTACTGTAAATTAGGAATAGTGGTATTGCGAAGGCAGTCATCTATGTTGTGTCGACCAATCAGAATGGTGCTCATTCCATGATTGTTTTCTACGTCAAATGCCTTGTGGATTTTAGGTTTGCGCATATCCAAGTCAATCACTACGACCCTCTTTCCCGAGAAGGCAATAATACCTGCAAGATTAAGCGAGACAAATGTTTTACCTTCTCCTGAGATCGTAGAAGTAATAGCAGCCATTTTGCTACCTTCTGTATTATCAATAAACTGGAGGTTGGTGCGAATAGATCTAAAACTTTCTGCGATAAGTGACCTTGGATTTTTATCTACTATGAGCATCGACACCGGGATGTCTTCCTTGAATTTTGGAACGATACCAATGGTAGATATGGTTGCATTCGACAGCTTTACAATCTCATTGAGCGATGTAATGTTGCTATGCAACAGATATCTTACACTTACCAATGATAGAGATATCAGAAACCCTCCTAGAAAAAAGGTAAATAGAATAACCTTTTTTACAGGTTTTACAGGCTGCGATGGTATCCTCGCCTCTTCAAGAATTTGATTATTAGAGACAAATCCTTCCTTTGAAATTCGATATTCGATAGCCTTTTCCAGCAAAAGCGTGTAATACTTCTCATTAATCGAAAACAATCTTTGCAGTCTAGCATATTCAAGTTCCTTTGTGGGCAATCCGTAGTAGATAGATTCTAATTCAACCACTTTTTGCTTGAGTTGGGCCTTCGAATTACCTATCTGTTCTCTCAAGGTTTTTAAACTCTGGAGAATAAGTGCCTTCTGCACATTTATATTGTAGTCAAGCGTTTTTATTCGATCATTGGATTCGGTAATAGAATAAAGTGCAGACTCCTTGCGCAACACTAATTCGTATAGCCCATCGAGCAACTTTGACAATATCGCATTGTATCTGCTTCCGGCTACCAAGGGAACAAGGCTATTCACTTCAATATTACTTGTCGACTTCTTTGCCAGAGATTCAACTTCATCCAACAAGCGCTGCTCAACATCGAGCGATACAATGTCGTTCTCCAAGTAATTCAAACGATCTAGGTACGATTTTCCAACTGCATCCAAATCAGTTACCTTGTTCTCCTCCTTGTATGCATTGAGCATTATTTCCGATTTTTTGAGATTCTCAAATACGGTGTCAATTTGTGAGTCCAAAAAAGTAAGAACATATTGGTCGCTTCGACTCCGCTTTTCCAAGTCGAATATGATAAACTCCTCTGCATGGGCTGTTACAAAGTCGCGTGCCAACATCGGATTGTTGTCCTGGAATGAAATTTCCAACGTTTTGGCTGTACCATTAGCCACTCGAATGTTTATTCCTTCCGAAAATCGGCTAACCATTGAGTAGTTGGAATTTATTCTAAAGAAAAGCTCGTACTCCTCCTCATTTCGCAGTAATGACTTCCCATTATCCACTATCACTTTGAAAACAAAATCTCCAATATCGATGCGTTCACCTACTCTTTTTCCATCATGATTTATCCCTCCATATATAAACGAAAAATTCACACTGTCCGCAAATACAATAGGAATCAATTTATCAACGGCCGAATTACTTCTAATCGTATCTAGAATTATTTCATAAGGAGTATTCTTATAGTGCTCATTTGTGAGAATTTGCCCTTTCGCAAAATAACTTATCCGTATTGGGAGACGCTCCACCGTGCGGCTAATCAATAGTTTCGATCGCAATTGTTCTACGGTGGCATCTGTGCTATTGTCTTCGCGAATATTCGTTACATTAATGATCTGGTTGGCATTATTATCCTCCCCAAGTTGAATGACAGTTTTGGCATTATACACAACCGGTGTGTATCTGAGGTATATAAAGACTGATATTGCTGCAATCAACATGATAGCCACAACCCATGGGAGCGACTTACGGATTATGAAGACAAACAGACCCAAATCGAATTCATTGCTGAAATTCGTTAATCTCGATTTGTACTCTTCAATATTTCTATCTCCCAAATTCTCCATTCAAATGTCTAAAGACCTCGATTAAAAATTGCGTAGATAAACGCAAAACCGGAAATGATGGTTACAAATGGAGCCACATCTTTCAATACCTCAGATGCTATTTCCGGAACTGGTTCAACATAAATTATATCACCCGCTTGCACTGTCATGTTCGCATACCTAATGCCCTCAATCGTGCTTAAATCCATTAAATAAACTTCTTGGTTTCCAGCAACCTTTCTGATAAGTTTAACCTTCGAAGCATTTGCGCGAGCTGAGAGCCCACCTGCTAATGCCAATGCCTCGACCACGCTAATGTTGTTGTTGGTCATGGGTACCACTTGAGCATCTGCTCCACTTCCTCTAAATACTATGACTCGTCTATTGATTACTTGAATAAGGGCATAAGGGAAATTGAACTGGTTCTCGTACATTCCTTCTAACATCTCTTGTGCTTCGAATAATGTATACCCTGAAACATTTACCTTTCCAATAGTGGGCAATTCAATAAATCCTTCGGAATCTATCATGTATACAAACTCGCGGAAAGTAAGACCTTGCTGTCTTCCTGATTCAGTATTGGTGGTGAAATCCAAAATCATTGCCCCCTCATTGGTATAAAGTTGGAAAGTGATCATATCATTCGCAGCAAGGCGGTATTCCTTGCCCACCGAATCCGCAGGAGGGTTGTCATAGACATAATCCTGATCGGTCTTAAACATCACATTTCTGTTGATCGTACAAGATGCCAACAATGTAATGGAGGCAACCAAGCAAAGGAATCTGAAGGACATGATATAGGTTTTGATTTACTCTTCCGAGCAAAAATAAGCACAGAGGCCCATTGCGTAAGACCTCTATTCAAAAAGGGAAGGCATTTCGGCCATTGTCATATCAAGGATTTCGTAAAAGACGGCCATTTCCAAGCTCTTGGACCACTCCCGTTGTATTCAAAAAGCAGGGGAAAGACTAATAAAATCAAGTAAAACAGCCCATCTTCCACATATTACGATTGTGATTACCCCCAAACCTGCAAGAGAATCGCAAAATATCAATGGTGGATGCTCTGCCACTGAGATTTAGTGAACCAGTCGACTCAATTTGGCCTGAATACGTTAATTGTAAATGCCTATATTTTATGCATTGGTGGAAATGTGAAAGAGTTTTTTAGAGATTTTCTTAAGAATCTTATACCGTTCGGTTATCTGTAATAGTCCAATTTCGTTTCACTCCATTATCCTATAACAGCAACTTTACACGACCCCCAATGCGGATTCTGCGTTTAACGGCATTTAACACTTGATGATTATAAATTAGGTCGCACTATTTTATCGGCAGAATTGGTACTATACCGTTTGTATTAACGCTATAGTCCAATTTCGTTTGGCTACATTCAACTAAACATAAATCACAACGGCATCTACCACTGCAAACGCACAAAATATTTTGGACCATTTTTAATTAACATTGGTAATAGTTGCATTTTTGCAAGATGAAAAAAGCTATTGTAATTGGTGCAAGTCCAAATCCTGAACGTTACTCCTTTATGGCAGTGAGCAGGCTCCATAAGGCCGGCTACCAGGTCTATGCAATCGGAAAACGCAAAGGTATGATTGGAGACATCGCTATTTCTCAAGAATGGCCGAAAGAAGAAGCAATCGATTTGCTCAGCATCTACCTCAATGAAACCAATCAGAAAGAATATGAAGACCGGATACTCCACTTGAACGCGCATAAAATTGTCTTCAACCCGGGGGCAGAAAATAAAAACCTAGAGCAATCTTTGCTTGAAAAGGGTATTGATGCAGAAAATGCATGTACTTTGGTGATGTTATCCACAGGTATTCTATGAGGGATAATGCAAAATATTCCTGTAATATACGCAAAACCATTCCTTCGGATGTAGACATGATAATGCTTTGGGAAAATGACCCGAATCTTTGGGAAGTGACTGAAGACAAGGGGCCCTTTAGCCGCCAAGAAATTGAAGCGTTTGTAAATGGTTCAGGGGAGCTCGATCGCGATGGACAAGAACGTTGGATGATTGAGTCGTCAGAAGAAAAAATTGTAGGTTGTATAGACATCTTCAACTACGACCGCCAAAACAAATCGGCCGGAATTGGGGTTGTAATTGTAGATGTAAATGATCGAAAAAAGGGCTTTGCTTATTTTGCTATTGCACAGTTGATCGAACAATTAAAATTACGCAATAGGGTGGATCAACTTCATTGCATCATTCACCCTTCAAACACTTCCAGCATTGCCTTGTTTTCAAAACTGGGTTTCATTCCCAATGGAGAAAGTAGTTTCAATGGAAATAAAGTTCTAAATTATTTTCATACTCTTGCGCCATGAGGAAAAAACTGCTGGCCCTTTCGGTGATTATTGTCTTAATCAGCGCGATTGCCGGATATTGGGTATTTCGCCAGATTTTCAAACACAACACCGCATTTACCGGAGTTTCAAAAGTTGTATTCATAGATCAGTCAATGGAAGTAGATGCACTCACAGCAATACTCGAGGCTGATTCTATCATTCAAAACACCCATTCCTTTAAAATCACTTGTACCATAAAACGGTTTTCGAAGTTTACAAAACCAGGGCGCTATGAAATAAAACGAGGTGCTAGTAATCAGCAAATCGTAAATATGTTTCGCATTGGAAATCAAAGTCCTGTGAAAGTTAGATTTGGGGCAGAAAAAAGTCTGGAACAACTCGCTGGTAAACTCGGTAAAATTCTGAGACCAGACTCTATTGAGTTTTTGATGGCCATTCGAAATCTAACAGCCGATCCTGAGTTGGCGCTAAACGAAGACATCCTTGCGTGCATTTTCTTCGCCAATACTTACGAGGAATTCTGGACGATAACGCCCGAAGAATTCATCGGGAAAATGAAAAAAAACTACATTACATTTTGGAATGATGATCGTAAAAAAATGGCGCAGTTACAAAATCTAGATCCCATTAAAACATATATTCTTGCATCCATTGTAAAAGGAGAAACAGTGAAGATGGAAGAAGCGCCTAAAATCGCAGGGTTATATTTAAATCGCTTGAAAAATGGTACCAGACTTCAAGCGGATCCTACCGCTGTCTTTGGTGCTGGGGGCGATGGTGTGCAAAGAGTTACAGGCCAAATTGCAATAGATTCTCGCTACAACACTTACCTCATCGATGGTCTACCACCAGGGCCGATTGCCTTTGTAGGAAAGGAATTTCTTGAAGCCGTTTTACAACCACAATCACATGACTATATATTCATGTGCGCCAAACCCGATTTCTCTGGCTATCACAATTTTTCGATCAGTTACAGTCAGCACCAACAATATGCTGCCGAATATCACCGTGCGCTGAATGCTCGAGGTATCAAATAAATGGGAATGGAATTTTAACCAAGAATCCGCATTGGAAATCTATTGCAGCGCTAACCCACTTTGGTATCAAGCACTTTCTCGATTTTTATTCTTGATGTATAAATATACACCATCAAATAAAAATCTGGCGAGAGCACTTGTTATCTGTGGGGTTTACTACTTCATAGCGAATCCCAATGCGGATTCTGGGTTTAAGGGCACCTCTCAAAACAAGAAATGACTTGAATTTCGGATTATTCGAATTCAAACCAAGCTTTGATTTTCTCTTCTAGGATATCCCCGGTAAATTTTCCTGTGAGTAAATCATCAAATTCATCCCTTTTATTGACTGTTTCTTGGGCAATACCTATCACTACTGTTTCCTCTTTGCTATTTAATTTGCTCACCCTTCCGGTAAGACTAAATGAATTCCACTTCTTCTCATCTGCACCTACAATAATTAAATCATAGTGTTTATTCGAAAGTTTATCTTGAAGTTCATCCATGTTGAATGCGTTCTCACATTTATGCCCCAATAGCTGCAACGTGCGCTCGGCAACAGCACGATGAAGATCATTGTCTTGCGCTATAATCACATTTAAAGCATAAGGATCAGCACTCTTACCTGGTTTCACCTTCATCAATTCCGTTTCACTCACATCGAGCACTCTGGCAATGGTTTCAAAAAGCCTTATTTGTTTCACAGGCCTTGTCAAGAATGTAGTTAACAGTTTTGAATTGGTCTGAACAAGGGAACCTCCTTTTGACGTAAGCGCTATAACCGGAAGCTTATTTCCGGATAGCTGAACAAGCCTTTCTGCCATCTTTATTCCCTCTCCTCCTTCTTGATCAACATTCATAATGCACAAATCAAACTTGAGGACACTTGCCATGATTTCTTCCACCAGATCGAGGCTATTAAATGGCGTAGACTGAATTCCCCACGTACTCAATTGACGAATGAGAACTTTCAAATTTGTTTTATCTTCGTCGATCACCAATGCCTTTATGCCGGTCAAATCTCGGTCTTGACGCAAATTCTGAAGTGTTGATACTTCGCCAATTACAGTAAAACAAATCACTCCCCTTCCATCCTTGCCCGTTTCACTCCAAACCCTGCCACCTAAATCAAAAATGATTCTTGCCGTCAACTCGCGACCCAGTGCTGTGACACCTTCTGTAGTCCTCTGCAATTTTGAGTATTGGTCTGCGATTTCTACGTCAACCCCGGATAAACAATACTTCAACTGAGCCAACTCTTCTGTCTGGTGAATAAGTTCGACTGAGCATACTAAACTAGCATTTGAATCGGACTTAATCACATCGCCAAGGATATTGAGCAGCACTTGCCGAATACGCTTTTCATCTTGATGTATCCATGCGGGTACACCTTGACCAACATAAAAAGAAACAGTTGTTCTTTGGTTTTTCAAAAGTGGTTTAATCAACTCTAGCACCTGCTCCATATTCTCATGCAGATTGAAGCGAGTCTTTTGCATTTGAATAAGTCCATTTTCAATGGCCGAATGGTCGACAAGGTCGTCTAAGACATTTATAATACTCGATGCACTGCTCAAAACGGAGCGCACACTTTCCTGCTGACGTGGATCCATCTCGGATTTCGCCATCAGTTCTGCGGTACCTATGATAGCCGATAATGGAGTTCTCAACTGCAAATTGAGATCTTCCATAAGCTGAATTTTTTGCTTGCGCTCCGATTCTAATCGAAGGGCCATTGCATCGGAATCCTTATTAGCCAGTTTTGCCCATTTGATATATGGTCTGATGAGCAAAAGGAAACCTACAACAATGAGCACACATGTAATGCCAACGAGCATGAAAAGAACAATAAATGAAACTTGTCTTTCTCGCTCTTGTTCCTTTACCCATTGCAATGAAAGATCATTCACTAGTTCCGCATATTGCTTTAATGATGGGCGCAGGTTCCTTTCTAATTCAGCATTAGAATTTACATTTTCGAGTGAAAGATTGTGCAATTGATCGCCGATGCGAATGTATATAGGCGAAAGTTGGTTGACAATGGAATTTGATTCTTCGCTTTTAGACGTTGAAATTTTGAATAAATCGCTGCCGTTTACGAAAGCCTTTTGTGCGTTCGACCATTTTTTGCGGATCACTTCAATCTCATCAATCTCCTGTTTGATGTTTTCATTACCTTCAGATTTGTCCGAAAACTCTCGCAACATGTCGGCGAGCTCCAGAGTAGTAGACTTTTGTCTGGTGCTGAGGGTTATTTTGTTGGTCAGATCGTCATCTTGGTTTGTTCTTATTAAAAAATAAACCCCAGAGATAGCTACACACGCTAAACTCAGAAGTAAGAACAAATATGATTTCGTAAGAGACAATTGATAATTTAATTCTCTGACAAAGATATACTTTTATACTATATTAATATAGGGCACTTTTTTCCACGTTATATCCTGCAAATTGTGAATTACTTACACATTACCCTATAAGCCCCATTTGACGCAGCTATATACGGGTGTTTACCTCAGAATTTAGGTACTCTGCGAGGACTTTTTCCAAATGGGAGTAAACGAACGGTTTTGAAACAAAGGCTTGCATTCCCGCTTCTTGACATAATACCCGGTCTTGCGGACTCGAATTTGCGGTTATAGCAATTATGTAAGGATTTAGTTTTAGTTCCTTTCTGATAATTTTTGTAGCTCGAAGACCATCCAATTCCGGCATATATATATCCATCAAAATGATATCATAGCTTTTGGTGCTGAGCAATTCGATTAATTCTAATCCGTTGTAAGCTCTGTCCGGCTCTACCCCTAGCTTCTGAAGCATAAAAACAATTACGTCGCTATTAATTCTGTTGTCTTCTGCTACGGCTATATTTAAAGTCGGAAGAATTCGAAGCATTTCCTCCGTAAGTTCGATCTGTTCTAATTCCTTAATGGTGCTGATTTGCCCTTCGGCTGATTTGACCAAAATGGTAAATTGAAAGGTTGAACCTTCCCCAACTTTTGATTCAACCGAAATATTCCCACCCATCAATTCTGCGAGATCTTTGCTGATGGCAAGACCCAACCCTGTTCCTCCATACCTTCTATTGGCACTTTGATGTACTTGAGAAAAGGATTGAAACAAAAGACTCAACTCATCCTGAGAAATACCCAAGCCTGTATCTGAAACGATAAATTTCAACTCGATTTCTTCTTTCAACCGTCTTACAATGCTACACGACAATTGAACAGAACCTTTATCCGTAAACTTTATAGCATTCCCAAGAAGGTTGAGTAATACCTGTTTCAAGCGCATGGTGTCTACCACCACTTGTTCAGGTATGTCCTTGTCTATGTCTACCGCGAATTTCAAATTTTTTGATACGGCGTGTGGACGCAACAATTCTGAAACTGAAAGAACTTCATTTCTCAAATCGCAAGCAATGGGTTTCAATTGCATCTTGCCAGATTCTATTTTAGAAAAATCCAAAATATCGTTGAGCAATACCAATAGACTTTGACTGCTATTGAGAATTGTCTGCACGTAATCTTTCTGTTCAGTTTGAAGTGCTGTGCGCTCCAACAAACTTGCCGTTCCTATTACACCATTGAGTGGAGTACGAATTTCATGACTCATCGTGGCAAGAAAATTTCCTTTTGCCTTTACAGCTTCTTCGGCTTCTTCTCTGGCCTGAATAAGTTCCTGCTCAAAATTCTTTGTCACAGTTATATCGCGCACTCTATAAACAAGAATTCCTACGTCAGACGATTTAAGCATACTAATAGAAATATAGGCATGAAACGATGAACCATCCTTTCGAAGCATTCTTACTTCGCTATTCCAAAATTTATCCCTTTTCAATTGACTCAATCCAAATTGGACTTCTTCTTCATTAAGAGCCTTATCGCGCAATACAGAAAAATCCTTGCCTACAAGTTCCTCAAATGGAAAACCGAAAATTTCGCATGTTCTATCATTGGCATCCAATATGTAACCCGCCATGTCGGTCATAATAACAGAATTCTCCGTTTTATTGACCAACGCTGTGAGCATCTTTTGTCTAAATTTAATATCAGAGATGTACCTGTCCTTTCCAAATGCAAATACTGCTGACATCGCTGCTATCAGAATTACCACTATTGATGAGAATAAAAGATCACTATCCGAGAGTAAAGAAGAATATTGAAGACCCGATAACAACATAACCAACCAAACTCCCAAAAAAGTCCAAGCTTGTGGCCATCTCCTGAAACATATTGCATATATCTGCACGATGATTATGGATCCAACAGAATAATATACATTGAAATCCCCTTTAGCAGTCAAAACCACTGAGTGTATCATCACAAAATAAAAAACAGCATATACTAAAAGTGAATATCTATCAAGACTCGTTTCTTTTTTTCCAATCGAATAGACCAATAGGCAAATTAGTACCACAAGAATCCTATCCCATATAAATTCAAGCTCAGGTCCAACTACCAATGAGTAGACAAGACCAGACAACACCACAATAAGTGCGCTAATCAGACTCATCCTGCGATAAAATACTAAGCCCTTTCGATGGCGACTATTGCCTGAAAGCATTGTGTACATTTACTGCCTGTGGTTAAATGATTTTATAAAAGTTGCACAGTATACGACTCATAGCCCTTTCTTGTTTCGTGGCACTTGCCTTAGGCTCTCCGGCCCAAGAACTGCTGCACAGAGATACTCTTCACCGAAAATGGCTGACAGTTGGAGGGGTTTCGGCAGTTGGTACCGGCTCATTGATTGGCCTCAATGAGTTGTGGTATAAAGATTATCCCAGAAGTCGCTTTCATTTTTTCAATGATAATGGCGAATGGCTGCAAATGGACAAAGCCGGTCACTTGATGACCACTTATGCAGTGAGCAGTATTTTACATCCTTGGTTTCAATGGTCAGGATATAATAAGAAGCAATCACTTCTTTTGTCAGCAGGTATTAGTGTGGCATATCAAACAGGCATAGAAGTTTTAGATGGCTATTCTTCGCAATGGGGATTTTCAAATGGA
Source organism: Flavobacteriales bacterium (assembly GCA_034439875.1). Classification (GTDB taxonomy): domain Bacteria; phylum Bacteroidota; class Bacteroidia; order Flavobacteriales_D; family Sanyastnellaceae; genus JAWXBG01. The sequence goes on along the minus strand of JAWXBG010000223.1, from coordinate 27,401 downwards.
GATGCATTGTGCAATTTGGGTGGTGCAATGTTCTTTGTTGGACAAGAAATATTATGGCAAAATCAAAAGATTCGTTTGAAATATTCTTACAATTCTTCTCAATTTGCCGACCTTCGACCTGAGCTCTTAGGTGAAAGTAATTCACAACGGCTCCTAAAAGACTATAATGCCCAAACCTATTGGATGAGTGCAAACGTGTATTCGTTCTTACCAATCGAATCAAAATTTCCGAAGTGGATCAACATTGCATTCGGTTATGGCGCCGATGGAATGACTGGCTCAAACACTAGTGAAATCAATGGTTTCAGCTATGATAGATATAGACAGTATTATATTTCTTTTGATGTTGATCTTACAAAAATTGATTGGCCAAAAAAATGGATGATGTCTGTTGCAAGAGTTTTAAACGTAATAAAGCTACCTTCCCCGACTGTGGAATTCGCTGTTAATAGAAATTTTGAATTATTTCTTTTTAGATAAATAAATCGTTCTATTTTTCGCTTCGCAAAACCAAATTTATATTTGTCATGGCAGTAAAAAAAGCAACAAAAAAAGCAGCTCCTAAGAAAGCAGCTAAAAAAGCAGCTCCTAAAAAAGCAGCTAAGAAGTCAGCTAAAAAAGCAGCTCCTAAGAAAGCAGCTAAAAAAGCTACTAAAAAGAAAGCCACTAAAAAGGCAGCTCCTAAGAAAGCCGCTAAAAAAGCGACTAAGAAAAAAGCTGCTCCTAAAAAGGCCGCTGCTAAGAAAGCTGCTCCTGTTAAGAAGTAAGGAGCTTTCGAATTTTAAAAGACCCCGAACAGAAATGATCGGGGTCTTTTTGTTTTATACCATTCCTAAATAAATATCTGCTTAGGTAGTACTGCAGATGTCTGTGCAATTGAAGCAATCAATAATAGTCACGACTGATTTGATGGATATTTCACGATAGACAAGACTCTGACGAAATGAATATTCTCTTGAGGCTCACCACTTATCCCAAAATTCGCCGTGAAGAGAATTTCAATATCCATAACCGAAACACTACTTAGAACGAATCTTCAGTGTCACAGGAAGATGATCGGATATTCCACCTGTATACTTATCTCCGGCATACGTTCTGTTGGGTGTAACACTTCCATCATCTTTCTTGAAAAGCATCCAGTCCTTCCTTACAATGATCGCATCTTCTTGAGATGTGCTGAGACCTGAACCGCTAAACAAAGAATTGGATATGATAAACTGATCGAGTGTTCCCCAGTCTCCTCTGTAATTATAACTTCCTTCTCCTAACGAATCTGCAAGCGCCATCATATTGTAAAGTTGGCTGTTTGCAGTGTTGCCCACTCCCAAAACATCACTCAAACTTTTGTCTTTGGGATAATCATTGAAATCCCCCATAATAATTACCAATGCATTTTTGTCCGAAGCAAATATTTGATCCGTGCGTTTTCCTAATTCACCAGCTGCATTCAATCGATTCTTTTCAGATTCAGCCTGACCACCACCTCTGCTTGGCCAATGGTTTACAAATAAATGAACCTTTTCACCTAAGAGTTTTCCCTTTACGTATAATATGTCTCTTGTATTTGGATCTGCAACATCGTCCAAAACAACCTTTATCCATTCACTACTCTCTTCTTGAAAAACTGAAGGCAAATACAAAAGTGCCACATCTATCCCTCGTTCATCAGGACTATCCTTATGAATAATCGAATATTTTTTATTCCCAACACAAAGTGAATCGCACAAATCTTCTAGCACCTTTCTATTTTCTATTTCACAAAGACCTAAGATTTCCGGTACTCCATTCGCTCCCATGATCCGTATAACCTTTGAAAGTGAACCCAGCTTCTCTCGGTATCTATCCATATCCCATTTCAATTTTCCTGTTGGGGTAAAATCTTCGTCTAAAATATTTGGGTCGTTAATGGTATCGAATAGATTCTCCACATTGTAAAAACCTATAACTGCTGCTCCTGTGCTACCCGCACTATTCTCCTGATTGCGCATGGCACATGAGTTCAAACCAATCACAATTATCATTAGTGATGTGTGTTTTAGAAAAAGTCCCGCTTTTTTCGCTGAATTCATGGTTTTAAATATTTTGTCAAATATTGCAACTTTTCAGACTGAATACCGTAAGCGCGAGAACTTATGTTCCTATCTAGCTTTTTTCGCTTACGTTCATATCTATTGATTCTGGTTCTTTCTGGAACAATTGGTGCGTGTGCACAGTCCGAAAACGAGACCTTGTTCTTTGATGCCCTTCTAAAACAAACCCAAAAAAGACATGCTGTTTTCACGCTGCAGCTTTCTCATTCGGGAGGTGATATTTTTGAAGGCACCATTTTCTCCGACCAAAAGTTAGTTAAGGCTAATGGACAGTGGAAACTTGAAGACAAACGTTATCTTGAACATGGACAATTCGTTTTCTTTTATGGCAATGGTCAAATTGAGTCACGAGGTGAATACGACCGAGGTGTGAAAGTTGGCAATTGGGCACGATATGAAGAAGACGGAAAACAAAAAGCAGATCGTTATTACAATCCCGAATCCGCAGCGCTGATCAGACAAACATTGGGTATCAAGTAGAATAACCACCCATATCCATTTTTCTTCTCCGACCTTTTCGAAGTCTCTCGTTTGGTCAATACTGTGCGCTGTTCTATTTTGGTGCCATGAATCTTTTCAAGAGCGTATTATCACTGGCAGTAATCCTAGGATCTTTTGCCATTTCATGTAATACAGTCGCCGCTAAAAAAAATCGCAAGGTTTTCAGATACAATGAAAGCAATGGCATTAGCTCTCTTGATCCTGCTCAGGCCAGAGATCTCGAAACCATGTGGGCCACCAATCAACTTTTCGATGGACTAGTAGAGTTGGACTCTTCATTGCAAATTGCACCTTCGATTGCTCATTCTTGGAAGATTTCAGAAGATGGTCGTTCCTATATATTTTATCTGAGGCAAAATGTACTTTTTCACGAAGATTCTTGCTTTGGAGTTCAAAAACATAGAAATGTCAGAGCCTCTGACTTCGTGTTTTCTTATCGCAGAATCCTCGATTCGAAAACAGCTTCCCCGGGAAAATGGATTTTTGCAAAGATTGATACAACAATGAATGGAGGTTTCTTCGCCCCATCAGACTCCATACTACACATATATCTAAAGTCTTCTTTTCAACCATTTTTGGGAATGCTTACAACCCAATATGCCAATGTGATTCCAGAAGAGGCTGTAAAAGTTTATGGCTCCGAACTGCGCTCTCATCCTGTTGGCAGCGGGCCTTTTCGATTTGCCTTTTGGTATGAAAACGAATCGCTGGTTTTTCACAAGAACCCCAATTACTGGCAGAAAGATGAAGACGGCAATCAACTGCCATATCTCGATGCTGTGCAGATCGATTTTGTGAAAGACATGAATGCCGAATATCAAGGGGTGCTAAAAGGTACTTATGACTTCATGAGTGGCATACATTCTTCATTCAAAGACGAACTGCTCGACATAAATGGTAATTTACATCCGGGTTTTGTAGATCGTATTAAACTTCAAAAGGTTCCCTTTATAAAAACAGATTACTTAGGAATACTTGTTGACCCCGCGCTTGAGGCATCATCGAATTCGCCATTGTTGATCAAGAAGATCAGACAAGCAATAGCCTATGCAATCGACAAAGACGAAATGGTTGCAAGATTGCGCAACAACTCGGTATATCCGGCCAATGGAGGATTTGTTCCTCCTGCCCTTTTGCCATTTGAAACAGACACTTCGTTTTATTCTTTCAATCCAGTAAGGGCAGCTCAACTGCTTACGGAAGCCGGTTATCCAAACGGAAATGGATTAGGTGAAATTATCATTTCTACTACCGGCGACTACACAGATTTAATCGAATACATTCAACATTCTCTTCAAAAAATTGGGATTAAAATCAGGATTAATGTGATGCAAGGCAATACCTTCAAAGACCTTTCCGCAAGAGGCCAACTAGAAATGTTTCGAAAATCTTGGTTAGCAGATTATGCTGATGCAGAAAACTTCCTCAGCGTATTTCTTACCCGTAATTTCAGTCCTACAGGACCCAACTATACACATTATTCAAATCCAACCTTTGATTCAATGTATGAAGAAGCGGCTATTGAGCAGAATGATATCTTGCGCTTGAGATTATACCAGACTATGAATATGCTGGCCATGGAAGAAGCTGCAGTGATCCCATTGTTCTATGATCAAGTGTCGCATTTTGTACGCAACGATATAAGTGGACTTCAAACAAATCCTGTAAATATGCTCGACCTGAAATGGGTTGACAAAAAACCCGAATGAGCTAGAGCCTCCCTACAAATTGCCAGAGCACATTACCTTTGTGGTCAAATGCCGGAAAGCAACTATATAAGATCCTCCGATTAGTGTGATGAAAATTGATACACATACTCATTTAATGCCGAAAAATTTGCCCGACTGGAGCAAGAAGTTTGGGTATGGATCATTTATTCATCTTGATCACCACCGCGATGGATTTGCAAGAATGATGCAAGGTGAAAAATTCTTTCGAGAAATAGCGAGCAATTGTTGGGACCCAGCATTGCGCATTGAAGAATATGCCACCTTTCAAACAAAAGTTCAAGTGGTATGTACTATACCCGTACTCTTTGCATATTGGGCCAAACCTGAAGATTGCATGGAAGTATCGCGGTTCTTAAACGATGATTTAGCTGAGGCATTCCACAAGTTTCCGAAAAACTATGTGGGCCTGGCAACTCTGCCAATGCAAGATCCTGAACTTGCCGTGAAAGAAATAGATCGGTGTCGAAAAATTGGATTTAGAGGTATTCAGATTGGTTCGAATGTGAATGGAAAAAATTTGAATGAACCTTTTTTCTTTCCAATTTGGGAAGCACTAGAGAAAAATAATATGTGTGTGCTTGTGCATCCATGGGAAATGATGGGTCAAGATCAGATGGCTCGATATTGGCTACCATGGCTTGTTGGGATGCCTGCCGAAACTTCGAGAGCTGTTTGCTCATTGATCTTCGGTGGCATTTTCGATAAATTCCCTGGTATCAGATTCAACTTTGCCCACGCCGGAGGTTCTTTTATTCCTACAATTGGTAGAATTGAACATGGTTTTAATTGTCGTCCTGACTTGGTGGCTCTCGACAATCCTGTGAATCCGCGAGAATACCTTGGTAAATTTTGGGTTGACAGCGCTACCCACGATCCACAATTGCTCAAGTATATAATTGAAGTAGTGGGAAGCGAGAAAATTACTCTTGGAACAGATTATCCATTCCCTTTAGGCGATCTTGAAATTGGTAAATTCATTTCTGAAATGGATATTACTCAAGAAGACCGAGATAATATTTTTTATAAAGCGCCTCTCGAATGGTTGGGCATGAGTGAATCGGATTTCTTGTAAATAATAACACTGTTCCTTAATCCCAGAATCCGCAATGGAAATCTTTTGCAGCACTAACTCTCTTTGATATCAAGCACTTTCTCGGTTTTTATTCTTGATGTATGAATATACACCTTCAAATAAAAATCTTGCGAGAGCACGTGCTATCTGTGGGGCTTAGCACTTCATAGCGAATCCCAATGCGGATTCTGGATTAATAAATGGTCTATCCCGCATTGCGCATTGGAAGAATTTTGAGGGCAATGCGCTGCGGGAAGACATAACACGACCAATGAATTCCAATATCTCCTTCGCGTGATTCGGGTTTGTATGCTTGAAGTGGTCAATGCTTTTGAATAGCTGTTCTAGGCTATTGGAGTGGAACGGTATTGGACTATTACAGATACCTAAACGGTATAAATCGGGGGAATCTCTACCAATCGAACTTTGAAGTATACTCCTTGCTATTTCCAACCGCATCTATGATTGTAAGCGAAAACGTATGCGAACCATGGCTTAGGTATTCCTCATTGAAATAGTAAGAGAGTTTATTGTTCTTGGCATCGTATTCCATTAAGGCCCACTTGCCATCTATCTTAGGAATGATCTGATCAATGCCCGAAAGACTATCATAAATTTTCATTGAAAACTTCTTACGTCCCTTCATTGCAGTGGCGAAATCTATAGAGCTGATAGAAGGAGCAATGCTATCTATCATCACACCAAAATGCCCAAAGTATTGTGTCTCACAGGTGATCCATCCCTCATGATAATTTCCTCCTTCACTTAAAACTTTGTCCTTTTCAGGATCCCAGCGAACAACAATTGCTTTATTGCGTTTATCCTCTGCAATTTTATCCGCCTTCAAGCTCAATTCATAATGACCATGAATGGGGACATAAGGATTAGCTAAGAGAATCGCAGGCACCACACTTCCCTGAATAGGTCTTCCATTCACCACATCAAAGTCTAGGTTTTCATATAAAGTGAAAGCAGTTACGGAAACCTTCACTCTATCATTTTCAAAATAACTATCCTTTTCAAAATCGAATAATGCTTTTCCTTTTAATCCGGCAGGTTTAATCGCGCCTGTACTTATTGATTTTACATTAAATGCCAATGTGGAAACATTGCCTTTGATGTCGGTCACGCTGTACTCTATAGAGTGCAACTGATCGTCTGTAAAAGTTAGAATGCCATCGTTCACTAAGTTGTCATATATATCCAACATATTATTCGGAAGTCGATACGAACGATGAATTTGTGATCTATTTTTCTTGAAGATTTCATAGAAAGTATGTGCATTCATAGATCTGGTAGTGCCAAAATCCAATTTGTCCATCTGTTGAGCGTATACCACTAGTCCATCTACCTTGAGTTCTATTCTATAGATACCACATCTATTGGAATTTCCATCAGCCATATCCATTGTATGTATTGCAAAACCAATATCGCCATGAACCGTCATTGGCACGATCGACTTCAACGCGCATTTGCCGGAATGAACCTTAGTATCCAGAGTTTTGTAATTTCCTGATCCGCCAACAGAAGAGGTTTCGCTCATGGGCACAATCATCACCGCATTGATGATGGGTTGAATTTTATCTTTAATGTCGAATCCAAAAAGAAGTGGGTTAACCAATTTTTCAGTTTTGGTTTCTCGTACTTCAAAATGCAAATGCGGACCACCACTTCCACCCGAGTTTCCCGAGAGGGCAATTACATCACCTTTTAAAACAGGCAATTCTTCAGGTTTTGGGAATAGGTCTATAGTGAAGGTCTCCATTTTATATTGCTCTCGAAAGACATACTTTGCGATGAAGGGAGAATATTCCTTCAAGTGGCCATACACCGTAGTATATCCATTTGGGTGATCAATGTACATTGCATACCCATATCCAAAAGGCGAAACTTTGATCCGCGAAACATATCCATCGGCCGCCGCATAAATCTTCTTACCCTCCTCTTGAGCGGTTTTTATATCGAGGCCGGCATGGAAGTGATTTGTTCGGAGCTCCCCAAAATTTCCACTTAGGTGGAGGGGAATATCCAAAGGCGACCGAAAATAATCTTGGGGGTATACCTGAACCTGAGCAAGCGATACTATATTATATAGAGTGACACAAAAAACCGTCGCCAAAAACCTTAAATTGCTTAATTTTAACTCTTTACCCATTCCTTTCTTCTTTTTAACATTAGATATCGGACCCACTTCGGGAACAATGCGAAAATCAAGTATTGTACCCCTTTTTTAATATCCACACCCAATTGAATATCAACAAACAAAGGCGGGAAAATAGATTGACTTGTATTGCTTACATTTGCTGCACCCAGTTGAAAATCACCCGGGAAGTACGTTTATGGAGTACACACAGTTATTGGCAAGAATTGAGGAGAAGTTCTCCCGTTTAGCCGAAGCAAAAAATGAATTGAAGCAGCAGTTCGAGAAGTGCAAAGAGCACAACGAATCGCTATTCAGAATCAATAATGAACTCCAGCAGCAGATAAACGAACTCATGGAAAAAAACAGGGAAATGGAAGAGGCCCGTTCGTTGCAAGTTTCGGTTCCGCAAATGGACCAGAAATACACAAGGCAGAGAATTAGCGAACTGGTAAATGAGATTGACGAATGCATAGCCATGCTGAAACAAGCATAAAGATTCGAAGATGGAAGAAGTTTCAATAAAAGTAACCATAGCAGGTCGCACATACCCGCTCACTATCGAGAAACAGCAAGAGCCTGTTATTCGCGATGCTGAGAAGCGACTGGGTGAAAGCATTGAATTGTTTCAGAAAAGCTACGCAGTAAAGGATAAACAGGACCTTTTGGCTATGGCAGCCTTACAGGTATTAGCAGCAAATCTTCAAGAAGTGCCTCCACAGGTATCTGCTGAAGAACTTAATAAAGCCCTGGAAAAGTTGGAGAAATCCATCGATACCCACCTGTCCTGAGTTCTACTCTCTACTTCCCTTTTTATTCTCGCCGAATCTCCTATAAATGATAGGAGACAAATTGTTTTATTTAAATAAATATTTATCCAATGGACAACATGTACGTGCTCATAGCAGCACTTGGGGGAGTAATTGTAGGAGGGGGGTTGGCTTACTTTCTATTTAATAATGTTCTTTCAAGCAAAAAGAATAGTATTCTCGACGAAGCCATCAAAGAAGGAGAGGCCGTAAAAGAAAAGAAGATCTTGCAAGCCAAAGAAAAGTTTCTTGAACTTAAATCCCAGCACGAGCGAGAATCAAATGACAGAAACAAAAAAATTCAGGCCCAAGAAGATCGAATCAAAAACCGTGACCGAGAGCTTGCTCAGCAAATCGAACAGTATAAACGCAAGGAAAAAGACCTCGATGGAATAAAAGATAACCTCAATAAACTTACAGACGCTAATCAGAAAAAACAGTCTGATCTTGAAAAATCTCATCAGCGTGCGGTAAGTCTTTTGGAGGAAACTGCGAAAATGTCGGCAGATGATGCACGTACTCAATTGATGGAACAATTGAAAGACGATGCCCGAAATAAAGCTGCAAGTCAGATACAAGAAATCATCGATGATGCCAAATTAAAAGCCAATCAAGAGGCGAAGAAAATTGTAATTCAAAGCATTCAGAGAACTGCCGTAGAACACGCTATCGAAAACTCAGTTTCTGTATTTAATATAGACAATGACGAGATTAAGGGAAGAATCATTGGACGAGAAGGACGTAACATTCGCGCACTAGAAGCTGCAACAGGTGTAGAAATTATTGTAGATGACACACCTGAAGCCATTGTACTTTCTTGCTTCGATCCTGTGCGTCGAGAAATTGCTCGTTTGAGTATGCACCAATTGGTTACAGATGGTCGAATTCACCCTGCTAGAATCGAAGAGGTAGTGGCCAAAGTGCAGAAAAACATTGAAGAGGAAATCATCGAAGTAGGTAAGCGCACTTGTATTGATCTTGGTATTCATGGACTGCATTCTGAACTTATCAGAATGGTGGGACGCATGAAATACAGATCTTCTTATGGCCAAAACTTGCTTCAGCACTCAAGAGAGGTAGCCAACCTATGTGCTACTATGGCAAGCGAATTAGGAATTAATCCAAAAGCTGCTAAGAGAGCTGGATTGCTGCATGATATAGGAAAAGTACCGGACGATGAAAGCGAAATGCCACACGCAATCCTCGGTATGAAGATCGCAGAAAAGTATGGAGAGAAACCGGACATCTGCAACGCTATCGGCGCTCACCACGACGAGGTAGAGATGAAAACATTATTGGCCCCGATTGTGCAAGTTTGCGATGCCATCAGCGGTGCTCGTCCGGGAGCCCGCAGAGAAGTAGTAGAAGCGTACATTCAACGTTTGCGCGACCTTGAAAGTCTTGCTTTAGAATATCCGGGAGTTTCAAAATCTTTTGCTATTCAAGCTGGAAGAGAACTGCGTGTAATGGTAGAAAGCGACAAAGTAACAGACGAACAATCAGATCAACTTGCGATCACTATTGCAAGTAGAATTGAAAACGAAATGACCTACCCGGGTCAGGTTCGTGTGACTGTAATTCGAGAAAAAAGAGCTGTTGGACTAGCCCGATAATAAAAATAGAAAAAGGCCTCGTTTGAGGCTTTTTTTTTGGTTTTTTGAGAAAATTCTTTCCTATTTGTTCACGTAATTCCATTTCACTCGAAGTGTCACTTTGAGTTGAGCATCAGAAGAACTCAATAATATTTCATCCTTCTTTTCGAACTCAAGTGGTATGAAGGAAAAGAAACCCACGTTGTCATCCGCACTCACTCCATCTTCATCATACACATAAAGCACGTGTTCTAGGTTCCAACTGTTCAAAGAGACTGGCAAATTCTTTTCCAATTCAGCCGCAACTCCATATGCAACATCTTCACGAGTTTCGGATTCGTATAAAACTTGATCTCGAAACTTCAAAACCACAAAAAGATCAGGTGTTTCTTGACCAATGGCCCAGCTATCCCATCTTTCGCCATCGGGACCGAACATTGGGGTATGATTGATCATTACCTTTTCTATGGTCACAGATTCCAAAATTTTGCCCGATAATAGTCGCTTGGGTGGCTTTCCATTGTCACCTGAAGATACTTCCTTTTTGTTTTTACAAGAGGATAGCGTGAGAATAGCAATAAAAAGAACCACAAATCCTCGGCTATAACGAGATTGCAATAAAGAAGTCGATGTTAACGATTTCATACTCTTCGAGTTTAATAAACCAAATATGAGGTCAATTTTGAACGTTCAAATTAAAATATCCAATTGGACGAATATAGCAAGACAGAAAGCAATGGAGGATTCCGCAAACAGTTTGTAAGCGGACTTAGTTGGAATATGCTCACAGTGGTAATGCAGGTGGCTATCCAACTAATGTACATGATGATTCTTGCCCGAATACTAGAGGTAGAAGCATTTGCTGTGATGGGGGTGATATTGGGGGTATTAGGTTTCGCCGAAATATTCGCACAGGTGGGCGTTGGTCCTGCCCTCATCCAACGGAAAGATATTCATCAGCAACACATCAATGGCGCCTTCTACACATCATTTATTCTTGGTTTAATATTTACGATTGTCTTTTACGCAAGCGCAGGTTGGTTGGGAAAGATCAATCACATGGATGACTTGCCTGAGGTTATGCAGCTTGTTTGCTTCAGTTTCTTGATTTCTGCTCTTGGAGCTGTACCACGTTCTATCATGATCAAAAACATGAAGTTCAAATCATTCTTTTTGGCTAGCATCATTTCTATCGTCGTTGGCAATCTGATTATTGGACTATCTCTCGCATATCTGGGATACGGCATTTGGGCTTACGCTTGGGCTTTGTTTGCTCAAAACATTCTGATGACGATTGGGTATTGGTATTTCGAGCCAGTTAAAATATCGCTGAATTGGAAATGGAAATATACCCGCGAATTAATGGGCTACGGAGCAGGTAGTTCTCTATTCAATTCGCTAAACTACTTGGCTACAAAAATTGATGTTACAATTCTACCCTTCTTCCTTCGATTTTGGGGCGTCTATCCAACATCGCGCATTCAATACGAAGCAGGTCTCTATGAGAGATCCGCTTATGTAATGGGACTTCCCATAACTGTTATGGGAAAACTGTCAGACAATGTGCTCTTTAGTGGGATGTCCAAAATTCAAGATGAAACAGAACGCCTGAAAAAAGCCATGCTCCAAGGCACTTCCATAATGGCAATTCTCATTATGCCCTTATCCATTTTTGTAATAATATTTTCAGAGGAAGTCATTACTTTCTTTCTTGGCACTACTTATACAGAAGCTCACTTGACATTGCGCATTCTTTTTACTGCAGTGATCTTCCGAACCATTGCGCGCATCAGCGATTCGCTCGTACGAGCCAAAAATGCAGTCTTCCGCGCTACTAGAATTAAATTCGTGTATTGCATTCTGATGATCTTTTCTATTGCCATTTTCTCTTCTCAGAGCAAAGAATTGGTCGCCATTGGAATCAGTTTGTCTACATTCATTCATCTCATCCTGAATACTCGACTCAGCATGACGTTGGTGGATTTTAAATGGGACGAATTTTTTATCAGTCTTATACCTGCATTCATTATTTCGGGGATTGTAATAACCTTTAGCCTCATTTCATTGTATTTGTCTCCCCTGATCGGATTGGAAGGCCAATTAACTCTCATTTTCTGCGCATTTTTCACTTTCTCCACCACAATTCTGATCATTTGGTATTTCCCACGTATTATGGGTGGCAAAAAGAATAATCCTCTCCAGTGGATTCCCGGAAAAATAAAAAATCTACCCTTGGTACGAAATATGCTTAATAGACTAAAGTGACAACCGAAAAGATAAAAAACGAAATGAAAAAGAAACTGCTTATATCACTTGTCGTCATTTTAAAGCTCACTTTCGCGGCATCTTCCCAAATGGCTGCTTTGAATATTTCTGCTCCGGATAGTTGCTCTTTCAAACTGCATATTGGTGCTTTAGTTGTCAATAATTTTTATTGCAATTCAATTACTCTCCAAGGGCTTGAGGCGGGTAAAACAGAAATTAAGTTTGAATTTGTGAACGGCAAATATTCTAGCCTTTCGCAGTGGATCACTTTAAAGCCCAATACCCGCTCCGACTATTTCGTTCAAATAATGAAAGGGGTTCCAAAACTTCAATTTTCAGCAGAAAGTGTTGCCAGAAACAATGTGCAAAATGTCCCATTTGACTCAACAGCGGTGATTTCAGAAATAAGTGTTTATTACGAAGGCAAGCTGGGTTGTGAAAACCCATTGTCTGATGAAGAATTTGAAGAGTGGTTGGAAGACGTCGACAACTCCCTATTTGAGTCTCAAAAGCTCACAAAACTGCTCCAAAAAGACGTGATGAGCTGCCTCAAAGTTGAACAACTCTTCACTTGTCTTCTTCGTTTGGATGCTGAAGAAAACAAACTGAAAGTCTTGAGTCGTTTTTCTTCAGCTATTTATGATTTGGACGACCGCGCGGAGTTGCTCCACGCTTTTATTCTCAAGGTCAATAGAGAATCAGCGCGTGTGAGCTTGAATCTGCATTAGTCCAATACCGTTTCACTCTATCGGTCTATAACAGCTAGGTCTAACGGCACCTACCGATGCATGCACATAAACCCAAATCATTCGATGGAGACCAGGGAATTCAATGGTCGAGTTATTACATTGTTCCTTCGTAAATCCGCAGCGCATTACTTTCAACCCAGAATCCATATTGGAAATCTATTGCTGCGCTAACCCCCTTTGATATCAAGCACTTTCTCGATTCTTATTCTTGATGTATGAATATACACTATCTAATAATAATCTGGCGAGAGCACTTGCTATCTGTGGGGTGTAGCACTTCATAGCGAATGCCAATGCGTATTCTGGGTTCAAAATACTTCCAATGCGCCTTGCAGGATGGACCATTTATCAAGTAACACCGTTTATGTATCTGTAATAGTCCAATTCCGTTCCACTTCATTGGTCTATAACAGCCACTCCCACAGTATTTACAACTTCATGTTTATAAAATAGTTTGGACAATTTAATAAGCAGAATGGGTATAACATAGGTATAATTTATTTGTGGCATTGGTATAACTTCGCGACCGAATCATAAAATACGACTATGGTATATAATTTCAGTGCAGGCCCAAGTATTCTGCCCAAAGAGGTGATAGAAGAAGCCTCTAAAGCTCTTTTAAACTTTGATGGTATGGGGCTGTCGTTGTTAGAAATTTCGCATCGCTCCAAAAATTTTGAAGCCGTAATGGCTGAAGCCAGACAGTTGGTAAAGGACATTCTTTCGCTACCCGAGCGCTACGAAGTACTTTACTTGCAGGGAGGTGCCACACTCGGTTTTTATACATCTGCCATTAACCTCATGAAAGAAGGTGGAGATGTAGCATATCTCAACACAGGAGTTTGGGCTGCAGGTGCTATAAAAGAAGCGAAACTGCTAGGTAATGTGGATGTTGTTGGCGACAGTTCCGACAAAAATCATAGCTACATCCCCTCGTTTGCCCTAAGCAAGCCATATGAATACCTGCATTACACTTCCAACAATACCATTTTCGGAACACAATTTCAAGATACTCCTAAAGTGGATGTGCCTCTGGTTTGTGATATGAGTTCAGATATTTTCTCGAAGAAATTCGATGCCTCCAAATTCACACTGATTTACGCAGGAGCTCAGAAAAACATGGGACCTGCAGGTACTGTGATGTACATTGTTGATCGCGATGCCCTGGGCAAAACAGGTCGCAAACTTCCTACTTATTTGAATCTGCAATCTCACATAGAAAAAGATTCTATGCTCAATACCCCACCTGTATTCGCCGTATATTGCTGTATGCTCACACTGCGCTGGATCAAAGCCAATGGTGGACTAGAGGGAATGGAAAAGCGAAACAGAGAAAAGAAAGATGCTTTTTACAATGAATTAGATAGAAACAGTTTGTTCCAAGGCCACAGTGTTCTAGAAGATCGCTCCTGGATGAATGCAACATTCCGACTCAACGACGACAATCTCGGAGCTGAATTCGATAAAATGTGGAAGGCCGCAGGAATTAGTGGAATAGCCGGTCACCGATCAGTAGGCGGTTACAGGGCCTCTATGTACAATGCTTTGCCAGTAGAAAGTGTGCAAGTATTGGCAGACGTGATGAAAGAGTTTGAAAGAACCAAAGGATAATCCGAATTAAAAAAAATGAAAATTCTGGCTAACGACGGCATTGATGCCACAGGAAAAAGACTTCTCGAAGAGATGGGATGCACAGTGCTTACGGAAAAAGTAAATCAAGATGTACTTGCCAATTTCATCAACGAAAATGGAGTTGAAGGTTTGTTGGTGAGAAGTGCCACCACTGCGAGGAAAGATCTATTGGACGCGTGTGCAGGACTTCGTTTTATAGGCCGAGGTGGTGTTGGAATAGATAATATCGATAAAGCATACGCCGAAAGCAAAGGCATCAAGGTTTTTAATACACCAGGTGCCGGTAGCCAAAGCGTAGCAGAACTCGTGATGTCGCTGATGTTTGCTGCCGCCAGATTCACATATAAAGCCGGACACGAAATGCCTCAAAAAGGATCGGAATCCTTCGACGCTTTGAAAAAAAGTTATGCCAAAGGAATTGAAGTACGAGGGAAAACCCTTGGCATTCTGGGATTTGGGAAAATCGGACGTTCCCTCGCCTCTTATGCTTTAGGTTGCGGAATGAATGTAATCACCTTCGATAAATTCAAACCGGAGAATACTATTGTCCAGGTTTCTGTAGGGCCTCATAAAACTTTTCCTTATGAAGTTCCATTTGTAAGTGTCGATCAAGTGCTAATGGAGTCTGACTTTATCTCGTTGCATGTTCCAAAACAAGAAAATGGCGAGGCAGTAATTGGTGAAGATGAATTTAAAAAACTCAAAAAAGGTGTTGTCCTTATAAATACTGCTCGTGGGGGTGTGATCAATGAAAAGGCTTTAAAAGCTAACTTAGATTCTGGTCACGTTCGTTTTGTAGCACTCGACGTGTTCGAAAATGAACCCACTCCCGATCAAGGTATTCTCGGGCATCCTATGGTCATTGCAACGCCTCATATCGGGGCTTCTACAGCAGAGGCTCAAGAGCGAATTGGTATTGAGATCGCTGAGAAAGTGAAAGAAATTATTCAGGCATAAATTTTTACAATGGCTATTGCCAAACCCTTTTGTGCCGTTCGCCCTACCAGAGACAAAGTTCATTTGGTAGCATCTCGTTCATACGTTAGTTATTCGACTACTCAACTCAGAAAAAAATTAGCTGAGAATCCTTTTTCATATCTACACATCATTCACCCGGATCTTGGAAGCAAAAAACTCCACAAGTTGAGCCGTTCGCAGAGGTTCGAATTGGTACGTAGAAAATACGAGGAGTTCATTAGTCGTGATATTTTATACAGAGAAGAAAAGGCTTCATTTTATCTGTACAGTCAAACCAAAATGGGGCATCACTTCAACGGGATTATTGCCGCAGTTTCTGTGGATGACTATTTAAAAGGTCACATCAAAATTCACGAACAAACACTTTCTAAAAGACAAGAAATTTTCACTCAGTATCTTGAGAGTACAGCCTTGAATGCGGAGCCCGTTTTACTTATTGGAGGGGTGTCTTCTCTACTCAAAGACATCAGCAAAAAATACATGAGTGGTCGGCCTGAATATGACTTCACGCAAATGACGGAAGTGCGGCATCAGCTTTGGGTAATTGATGATGAAAATGATCAAAAAGCCATTTCCGGTGTTTATGCAAACATGAGTGATTTGTATATTGCTGATGGCCATCATCGCTGTGCTTCAAGTGCTTCGCTATGTTTGAAAAAAAGAAGTGAAAATCCGGGTTACACAGGAGAAGAGCCATGGAACTACTTTCTTTCTTACATACTCGATGAAACCAATGTGCGTATATATGAATTCAACCGATTGGTGAATTCGCTCAACGGACATTCCATAGAATCTTTTATAGAGATGCTTCGCAATGAATTCGAAGTGAAAGATTCTACACCACTTGAAAGACCCTATAAAAAGGGTGAAATTGTGATGTATATAGAACGAAAATGGTATAGCCTGCGATTGAAAAATTCGGAATTAGAGCATTTGGATGCCCAAACATTATCCGAAAAAGTACTTATACCGATTCTTGGAATTAAAGACATCAAAAACGACAACCGAATTTCATTTTTGGAGGGACCCCGCGGATTGGAAGCCATTCAACAGGCAGTGGACAAAGGGAAATTTAAAGTTGGATTTGCACTTCATCCTGTTGCAATTGATGAACTCAAAAGGATTTCCGACGAACAACTCAGCATGCCTCCAAAGAGCACATGGATTGAACCCAAACTTAGGAGCGGGCTCGTTATTTACGATTTGAAATGAGTGCCATTGCCGACAATCTCAATTCTATAAGAGCGCGCATTCCTGCCGATGTGAAATTAATTGCTGTTTCTAAACTTCAACCAAATCTCAGTATTACTGAAGCTTACAATGCGGGTCAAAGATATTTCGGTGAAAATTATGTTCAAGAATTTATCGATAAAAAAGACCTGCTTCCTTCAGATATAGAATGGCATTTTATTGGCCATTTGCAGAGCAATAAGATAAAGTTTATTGCACCCTTTGTACATTATGTGCATGGAGTCGACAGGGCTTCACTTCTATTTAAACTTGATGAAGCCGCTGGTAAAAGTAATCGGACGATTCAATGTCTTCTTCAACTTCATGTAGCTGAAGAGGAAACCAAACATGGTCTGAGTGAATCTGAAGCATTGGAAATTGCAAATGACACTTCGATAGCCGAATTGAAAAATGTAAAAATTTGTGGAGTTATGGCTATGGCTACATTTACTGACAACCGTGATCAAATTCGCAAAGAATTTGTTCAAGTAAAAAAGACATTTGATACACTGAAAGTCCTTTTCGGCGAAAGTTTCCGGGAAATCAGCATGGGCATGAGTTCCGATTGGGATATAGCAATTGAAGAAGGAAGTACTATGATAAGAGTAGGCAGTGCTATCTTTGGCGAGAGAAAAAAATGAGCAAAAAATTTACCATCATCTATCTGAGTATAGCACCAGTGCTTTTCACTGTGAGTTATCTCCTTTCTACCAAGCTTTTCGACCGCTTTATGCGATACGGGGCTGGTGAATATGAATATCAAGGCAAAGATTATTCTCTTGCTTATTCTGCATTCTTCACTCTGGCCTACTTGGCAGTTTTCCTTGTTATAAAGGATTTGTACAAAAAGAGAGATCAGGCATAATTCGCCATATCAACAGGATTTTACCCCAATTCTGAATATAAAATATTCCATCCTACAGTACGCATTGGAATAACCTGAGGGTAATGCGCTGCGGGAATACATAACACGGCCGATGAACTCCGATATCTCCATCGAATGATTCGGGTTTATATACATGAAGTGGTAAATGCCGTTAGAGTAGCTGTTATAGGCTAATGGAGTGAAACGGAATTGGACTATTGTAGATAGCCATACGGTATTATCAGATTTTCCAGTACTTCTAAGCGGTTTTCATATCGCGTTCATAACTTTCTGCGGCCCTGACTACCTTCAGAATAAATTCGCGGGGCGCAAGGGAAAAAGAAAAAAATGCGATTTTTTCGCATTGTAAATAGGTTACAATCTGCTACTGATACTTTGCACCACAAAACAGAACAAACATGTCAGACGTAAACAAAGAAAAATTGAAGGCCCTTCAGTTGGCCATCGACAAACTCGAAAAAACCTACGGCAAAGGCTCAGTAATGAAGCTTGGTGACAGTCCCGTGGAAGCCATGGAAGTAATTCCATCAGGATCTATTAATCTCGACATTGCCTTAGGCATTGGCGGTTATCCAAAAGGCCGCATCGTTGAAATATACGGGCCAGAATCTTCTGGTAAAACCACTTTGGCCATTCATGCTATTGCTGAAAGTCAGAAACAAGGTGGTATTTGTGCGATTATTGACGCAGAGCACGCATTCGATAAGTTTTATGCGGAAGCTTTGGGTGTCGACACAGAAAACCTTCTGATTTCGCAGCCCGACAACGGTGAACAAGGTCTTGAAATAGCAGACAACCTGATTCGTTCAGGTGCAATTGATCTCATTGTTATCGACTCTGTTGCGGCGCTTACTCCAAGAGCTGAAATTGAAGGCGAAATGTCCGACACTCAGGTTGGTCTTCAAGCCCGTTTGATGTCTAAGGCGCTCCGAAAACTTACTGCCACAATCAGTAAAACAGGTTGCTGCTGTATTTTCATCAATCAGCTCCGCGAAAAAATAGGTGTGATGTTCGGAAACCCTGAAACGACTACAGGTGGTAATGCCTTAAAGTTTTATGCTTCTATCCGACTAGACATACGTCGTTCACAACAAATTAAAGACGGAGAACATGCTATAGGAAACCGCTCAAAAGTGAAAGTGGTGAAAAACAAAGTGGCCCCGCCATTTAGGATTGCAGAATTCGACATCATCTTCGGTCAAGGCATAAGCCGCCTGGGCGAACTGATCGATCTCGGTGTTGATTATAACGTAGTGAAAAAGAGCGGTAGCTGGTTTAGCTACAAAGAAACCAAACTCGGACAGGGTAGAGATGCCGTGAAGCAATTGCTCGACGACAACCCAGAACTGATGGAGGAAATCGAAAAAGAAGTTCTTGCAGCTATTGCCGCCAAGGTTAAAGCGTAAATTTTGAAATATTTTTGGCCCGTGGATCTTTCGATTCACGGGCTTTTTATTTCATTATGCCTTATCCTTGTAGTCCCATGAAAAGATCTTATCCGTATTTCATTGTTCTAGCCTTAGTGACCCTAGCCGCATGCTACCAAAAACCAAAACAAACAGGTCAGGAAGGAAATAAAAGCGACGAAAAAGCAACAGTCGACTCTTCGTTGCAAAACTTAAATCAAAAAATATTGGAGGACCCCAATAATTACCTCAATTACCTCAATAGAGCTAAGTACTACGGTCAAAGGGAAAATTACGATCTAGCGTTTCTCGACGTCGCCAGAGCACTTCAATCTGACAGCACTCAAGATGAAATTTATCTCTACAAAGGCGAATTGCACTGGTTTAGACAAGATGTGAAAAATGCATATATAGAATACACAAACTGTTTAGGCAAAAATGATAAAAATACTGACTGTCTTCTGAAAAAAGCCGCTATCGACATCGTTCTAAAAAACTACGAAATGGCGATCGGGCATATCAATGCAGCGCTGAAAGAAAACGAACTCCTCCCCTACGCGTATTATTTAAAAGGTAGGTTGTACAGAACTATTGGCGACACGAACCTCGCGTTTTCATCTTATCAGACAGCCATAGAAGTAGACCCTGATTATTTTGACGCGTACATTGAACTTGGGCTCACTTATGCAGACAAAAAACATCCTCTTGCACTTGAATACTACAATCAGGCAATAGATATCAAACCCCAAAGTATAGAGGCTCTGTACAACAAGGCTATATTCTTACAGGACAACGGTAAAAAGAACCCTGCTTGGTATCGTCAGGCCTTTGAGTGCTACGATGAAATTCTAAAAATAGATCCAACTTGGGCTGCAGCGCATTTCAATAAAGGATATGTGTATCTGGAATACATGCAACAGTACGATTCGGCGGCAGTCGAATTCTCAGAGGCAATCAATCTGGTACCTGCATACACAAAAGCGTACTATAATAGAGGTCTGTCCTTCGAAAGCTTGAATAAAACCAAAGAAGCCAAAGAAGATTATACGCAGGCGCTCAAATTGGAACCCACATTCACCGACGCTGCAAAAGCGCTTTCAAGAGTGAAGGGCGAAAAGTAATGGTGAATTGGGATAAAATCTAGTCTGTAATAAGTGGCTTGAATGTTCTCTCATGTGCAGAAGCTCCTTGTTTATCATATTCGATAGGAATATTTAAAAAAGCCCTTTTGTGAAAATAAGAATCCGGATTGTTCTTCTTTTGAACCGTCAGAAAAAGTTCTAAGAATATGGCCCCGGAATATCCCTCATTTGTTATGCTAAAGGTAAACTGATTTTCCAAGATATCCATAGAAGTCATCGATAATGGACTTGATCCGTCGGCATGTACTTCATTGTGACCTTCAGGTACAAGTTTGTATTCTCCCAAATCAAGTTTGATAGTAATGTCTGCTCCCACTCCACAATGGATTGGATCAAAAGAAGCTGATTCACTGTGTGAAGTAGCATCAGCAAATCGCCACAAATTGCTTCCTGGGAAATAATGATATCCAGCGGATTTGCCCTTTTTTAAAGAGATCGTTCTAAGGGTGTGATTTCCGGCATCAGAAATCATCGCCTGACCCTGCCAACTAACTAGGTCGAAAGGAGAAGAATACATGGACTTCGATGCTTTTCCATTTTTAATACCTCTCACGCCACTACCACTTTTTACTTTCAACTCCGATTTACTAAAACTATATATCTTATGATCGACAGTTGCGAGCAAATAATTTTCGACTTGCACAAATGAACGCAGCCCTGTCTGTTTTAATAACAATGAAGCAACCGGTTTCTCGCCACCAAGTGCAACGGCATATACAGATCCATCGCTCAGCACGCAGTAGATTGTATCTTTCCCCGCCGAGAGGTTTGAAATGTAAGGCACTGCTCCCATACTGTCTATAGGAGTCATCACACGCACCAACTCATTTGCACTTTTACTCGTCGGATTGAATTCAAAAATCTGATTGTATTCAGCACTCGCTACATAGACTTTACCATTCATGAAAAGTACATCTGTCGGATAGCCGAATGGTTCGGTTTCATCCAAAATTTTAGTCGTCAATCCAGGGGTATATCCTTGTTCTTGCAATTGTGAATTTGCAAAGGAAACACCATTGCCCAAAACTGTTTTAGTTTGACCGTCTTTGAAATCAGCTACGCGCAATCTGTGATTGTAAGTATCAGCAATATATAGAACATAGTCTTTCTCGTTGTAAGCGGTACCCGATGCACCGTTAAATCTTGCAACATCAAATGGTCCTTCTACAAAACCACCTCCAGCCATTCCCACAACCGTATTTACATCTCCCTGCGAGTCTGTGAGCACAATTCTGTCGTGACCCGCATCAGTCACAAAAATCTGTTGTCCTCCAGCGCCTTCGCTGAGATATGTGGGAAACTCGATGAGTGCCTGTGCCAGTACATCCGGATTAGATCGAGATTGATAGATGGAAGTCGCAAAGACTTGTCCTGATTTAGGACTTTTATTGATCGTTTCAAAAGTCTCTTTTAAACCAATTAGATCGGGAGACATTCCAACTTTAACAAGTTTCTGAAAAGGTACTGCCTTGTTTAAATATACAAGGGTAATTCCCGGTCTCCTTTCATCAATGTTTTTCAATCCCTTAAAACCGGGCATGATTGCCACAGGGTGATTGATGTGATTTCTCTTTATGTAATCGTTTATCCTTTCTACATAAAGCACATCCGTTGTGTCTTCGTCAAACACCGTGATAAGCTGAGTATGGAAAAAAGAACGAACTGATTTGTCCAAAAATAAATTTTGCTCAATGCAATCGATACAATCCAAATCCATGGTATGAATCACAAGTAGCTTGTCGCGAAAAGAAGAAAAGCTGAGTGGCGTATCATAATTTATCCATTTGGTATCTACCGGAAACTCATCGGCAACTTCAGTATAACCCACCCTTTCCAACTGCGCCAAGAGAGATGATGGCAGCACAAAAAATAGGATGAACACGATTTTTTGGTAAAACTTCATTTCTTAAATGTATACATAGCTGTTTAACAAAAAAGGGAACCATGAGATTCCCTTTTCAAATGTCTGAATTCTTTCGATTATTTCACCTTTTCCACAACAGCTTTAAAAGCGTCGGGATGGTTCATGGCCAAATCGGCAAGTACTTTTCTGTTCAGCTCAACACCATTCTTGTGGATTTTACCCATGAACTCGGAATAAGACATTCCATATTCGCGGGCTCCGGCATTGATCCTGGCGATCCACAGAGAACGAAAGTTTCTCTTGCGCTGTTTTCTGCCGATGTAGGCATAACACAATGCTTTTTCTACTGAGTTTTTGGCAACGGTCCATACATTTTTTCTGGATCCGAAATACCCTTTGGCCAATTTGAAGATTTTCTTTCTTCTGGCTCTCGATGCGACTGCGTTTTTTGAACGTGGCATATTGTTTTTGCTTTTTGGTAATAGGCGCTATCAATTAAGATAAACTTGGACCAATTCCCGGGTTAAACTTACCGTGCTCTTTTTTTTATCAGGCGAGCAACTGTGCCCTGATGCTTTTGGCGTTAGTAGGATCCACAATGGCATCATGTCCAAGTGCGCGTTTGCGCTTCTTAGACTTCTTTGTGAGAATGTGCCTCATGAATGCGTGCTTACGCTTAATTTTACCGGTACCTGTTAGCTTAAAACGCTTTTTGGCGCCGGATTTTGTTTTCGATTTAGGCATCGCTATTCTGGTTTTAACAATTTACTTTTTCTTCGGATTGATCAACACAAACATCTTTTTTCCTTCCAACTTTGGCAAAGCTTCTGGAACTCCATATTCAGCAAGTTCTTGTATGAACTTGAGCAGTAAAACCTCTCCCCTTTCTTTAAACACGATAGCTCGTCCTTTGAAGAAAACATGTGCTTTTACCTTAGCACCTTCTTGCAAAAAACCTACTGCATGCTTCAGTTTGAACTGAAAATCGTGGTCATCTGTGTTGGGACCGAAACGAATTTCTTTCGTTTCTACATTGGTTTGCTTCGCTTTGATTTCTTTCTGACGTTTCTTTTGATCATAGAGAAACTTCTTGTAATCAACAATTCTACAAACCGGAGGTACTGCATTGGGTGATATCTCCACCAGATCCTTATCCTGCTCTTCGGCTAATCTCAAAGCTTCTTTGAGACTGTAAACGCCTACTTCGACGTTCTCGCCTACCAATCTAACTTCTTGCGCCAGGATCCTGCTGTTGATGCGGTGCTCATCTTCTTGTTGCACGCGCCCCCTGAATACTTTCTTAATAATGTGCCCTCCTTTTTTATAATGTTCTTATTTCTCTTATTCTGCCAACATCGCCTTCACTTCAGCATCCAGCTTGCGTGCAAAATCTTCTATGCTCATCACTCCAAGATCTCCTTCGCCTTTTTTCCGTGGTGAAACGGTACCAGCTCCGGCCTCCTCTTCCCCTACAATCAACATGTACGGGACTTTTTCCATCTCCGCATCACGTATTTTTTTGCCTACTTTTTCGTTCCTGTCGTCTACGAGGGCGCGAATATCGTAAGAAATCAGTTCCCTGACTACGTTTTGAGCATATTCATTAAATTTTTCACTCACAGGCAGTATTCTCACTTGCTCCGGAGTTAGCCAAAGTGGAAATTGACCGGCGCAATGCTCAATTAAAATCGCCACAAAACGCTCCATAGATCCAAAAGGAGCCCTGTGTATCATTACGGGACGGTGCTTTTGGTTGTCACTACCAGTGTATTCCAGTTCAAATCGCTCAGGAAGATTGTAATCCACCTGCACTGTACCCAATTGCCACTTCCTGCCAATCGCATCACGCACCATGAAATCGAGCTTTGGTCCATAAAATGCTGCTTCACCTAGCTCTACAACCGTTTTCAGACCTTTTTCTACTGCTACTTCTTGAATGGCCTTCTCTGCTTTTGCCCAATTTTCGTCAGATCCGATGTATTTATCGGGATTATTCGGGTCGCGCAGTGAAACCTGAACTAAGAAATCTTTAAAATCCAGTGTTTTGAAAATGTACAGAACAATGTCGATCACTTTCGAAACTTCTTCTTTTACTTGATCGTTGGTACAGAAAATGTGGGCATCGTCTTGCGTAAATCCCCGAACACGAGTTAACCCATGCAATTCCCCACTTTGTTCATAGCGATAAACAGTGCCGAATTCGGCCATGCGAATAGGCAAATCCTTGTATGATCTAGGTTTGCTGCTATATATCTCGCAGTGGTGAGGGCAGTTCATTGGTTTTAACATGAACGCCTCGCCTTCTTGAGGTGTTTCTATAGGACGAAAACTATCTTGTCCGTACTTTTCCCAGTGACCGCTCGTTACATAGAGTTCTTTGCTCCCGATATGAGGGGTGATTACCTGGACATAACCTGCTTTCTTTTGGGCCGCAGTTAAAAAGGCTGTAAGTCTGCTTCGCAAATCAGCTCCCTTGGGCAGCCACAGGGGCAATCCCTGACCTACTCTATTCGAAAAATGGAATAATTCCAACTCCTTGCCTAATTTTCTATGATCGCGTTTTTTAGCTTCTTCCAACAAAACCAAGTAAGCTTCAAGCTCGCTTTGCTTTGGAAACGTGATCCCATATACGCGGGTCAACATTTTGTTCTTCTCGTCGCCTCTCCAATATGCCCCTGCCACGTTTAGCACTTTCGCCGCTTTGATAAATCCTGTATCAGGAATATGAGGCCCACGGCAGAGATCGGTGAATCCACCTTGAGTATAAAAAGTAATGGACCCATCTTCTAAGCCCTCAATAAGTTCGAGTTTGTAAGGATCGCTGCGATCGGTGAAATAAGAGATCGCATCCTTTTTGGCTACCTCCTGACGGACAAATGCATTTTTTTGACGAGCCAATTCGAGCATTTTCTTCTCAACCTTGTCAAAGTCTTCTTGCGCGAATGTTTTTCCTCCAAAGTCTATGTCGTAGTAAAATCCATTTTCGATCGGTGGTCCAATAGCCAATTTCGCTTCAGGATAAAAACTGAGAATTGCCTCAGCCATCAAATGCGCTGATGAGTGCCATAGCGTATTCTTTCCATTGTCATCATTCCACGTCAGAAGTTTCAAGCGGCAATCGTTTTCGATAGCGCGGCCAGCGTCGCGCACTTCCCCGTTTATTTCTGCGCAGAGTACATTCCGGGCAAGCCCCTCACTGATAGACAGGGCAACCTGCATGGCAGTTGTCCCCTTTTCTATCTGGCGGGTGCTTCCGTCCGGCAAACTGATGGTAATCATCTTGGAATTAGTTTTTTAAAAAGTGCGCAAAGATAAGACATTCATGGCCATTTTGGCATGATCAAAGTTGGTAAATGCACGATAAATCGGCTCTTTAATTAGACTTTGAAGCTCGTTTCCGCGCTCAAGACTGCTGAAATATTCGGGCGGAAGTACCTATTGCTTTTAAGAACCTTGCCATCTTCACGGTATATCGGTTCACCGTTTTCATCCAGTTTGGACATATTGGAACGTTGAATTTCCAGAAATACCTCGGCAATCTTTTCTTGCAATCCGTGGGAGATAATGGTGCCACAAAGGATGTACAACATGTCGCCCAATGCGTCCGCTACTTCAACGAGATCGCCTCTTTTAGCTGCCTCAATATACTCCTCGTTTTCCTCTTTCATCAATTCGAATCGAAGAATGTGAAGTCTTTCTTCAATAGTTCCTGTGGGTTCGTCTTCTCGGTTGAGACGAAAGGATTGATGAAATTCTTCAACGTGGGCAATGGTTTCGCGAAGGGTAAGGTGTCGAGACATAGAAATGCATTTTTGTCAAAAGTATCTCGGAGATCCGCAGAATCAATCGGCTTTTTATTCACCCTTCATGCACAATCAAAACTCTCAGCAACCGCTACAGGGAACCTCGAAAATTGCAAACAGTGTGTACCAGAACCTTCCATTTCCTTGTCAGAATAAAGCCTTGAGATAGGCTCGATGGCAATCTGCAGATTAGAGTAGGTGAAAATTCGATCAATATTCTTGACTTACTTTTGCCGCCGTGAATTTTCGAATAAAAGCAGCGGAATTTTTTGATATACTCTTAGAGGAAATCAGAGAGCACGAAACACTTCAGGGGTATTACCGCTTTCTGCAGGACCCTAGCACTTTCGAGTTCAGGAAAGCTTATTATGTTCAGCGATTGGAGTATATCGCCCAACGAGTGGCTTCAAATCCGAGCGCTCGAATTTGGGACCTTGGCTGTGGATATGGCACTACAGCCATTTTTCTAGTTCTCAATGGCTTTGAAGTACGCGGTTCGACTCTGGAATACTACTTTGCCGAAATCCCGCAGCGACTTGCTTTTTGGTCAAAACACGGTGATTTGTCTCGACTAAAACTCGACTATGAAAATTTATTTGATTACCGCTTAAAGGAAAGTCAACCATACGACTTTGTAATTGTACAAGACACTTTGCATCACTTAGAGCCTATTGGTGAGGCCCTTTCCATTATTTCTAAATCGCTCAAAAAGGGTGGAGAAATGATTGCGGTAGAAGAGAACGGAAGCAATATTGTGCAGAATTTAAAGCTTTATAAGCAGCGAGGGAATAAGCGTATTATCAAGATCTATGATGAGAAATTGGGTAAAGAAATACTGCTTGGCAACGAGAATATAAGGCCTTTATCGAAGTGGAAAGAGTTATGTGCAGCGGCCGGCATGACTGTTTCGCACAATTCGGTTCATTACGTGCGTCTTTTCCCGCCCCATTATTTTAGGAATTCCCCTGTGGGCAAAGTGATTTCTAGGGAACAGTCGATTTGGAAAAAAAATAGTTTTTTGCGCAAGTACTTCTTCTTTGGACTAGCCTTTTCCGCAGCAAAAGGATGAGGATCCTTGATTGTCTATTGAATTCGTCGATCTGCGGCGTTATACAAAGAAAAAGGTCTTCCCGTTGGAAGACCCGTTTCATATTCCTTAACCAAAACCGAGTTCGAGAATTGAACTCTGTACCATAAACGCATGAGATGCAAACTTGTTGCCGAAAAATGAGCAGAATTAGGCGAGTTAACGTTTTTTAAAGACAAAGCCAATTTAATCTCAGACCAATTCGGGATAAAAAAAACGATCAATTCTTCTTTGAAAACGGGATTAAAGGATGGGTTCCATATATTTGCCCCCGCCAAAAAAGGGGGTATAGCTCAGCTGGCTAGAGCGCTTGCATGGCATGCAAGAGGTCATCGGTTCGACTCCGATTATCTCCACTTAGTTAAAGGTCTTCGATTCGAAGACCTTTTTTTATTTTTAAGAGCTCAGACGGCTAGAGCGTCCCG
>JAWXBG010000222.1:0-12679 GCA_034439875.1 Flavobacteriales bacterium | reverse complement strand
TGCGTGCGGGATTCTCAAATCTAAGCGATAGAATACTGCATTCATCGGCAAAATTAGGGTGCAATTTTTCTATCGCTTGATTTGGGTTTATGTATCTGTGATAGTCCAATTCCGTTTCACTCCATTGGCTTAGAACAGCTACTATGACGTCATTTACCACTTCATGTAAGATGCTGCAGAGCATTGCCAAAAAAAACTTCCAATGCGCAATGCAGCATGGACTATTTAATAAGCAGTATTAGTATTATCCCGAATCACGCGATGGAGATATCGGACTTCATAGGTCTAACTATTACTTTGCTCCATCGTGTAGATTCGAGAATCCCGCAGCGCATTAAACTCAAGATGCTTCCAATGCGCAATGCGGGATAAACCCCAAAGATTGCAAGTGGTCTCGCCAGATTTCTATTTAATGGTGAATATTCATGCATCAAGAATAAAAATCGAGAAAGTGCTTGATATCAATGGGGGTTAGTGCTGCAATAAATTTCCAATAGGGATTCTGGGGCAAACCCAAGCGGTATCATACCCCAAAAGAAAAAGCCTGCTCCACAAGGAACAGGCTTTTCAATTTATAGGAGGATAAATTATCCTTCGCCTTCTTCTTTTTTCTCGTCGGTTTTAGCCGAGGCTTCCATCTGATCTTTTAGGTCAGCTAGAATTCCAAGATCTCCCAAAGTAGACTTTTCGTTTCTTTCATTGTTTGCCTTCACCGCATGACTGGATTCCACTTCACCTTGTCCACCTGCCTTTTTAGCTGCCGGACGAGGACGAGCAGCAGTTTTTGCTGCGTCTTCAGTATCCTCTGTATCTTGGAAAGTACGCGTGTGAGAAACGTTGATCTTTCTTAGATTCTTGTTGAACTCAAGAATAAAGAACTCAAGGGTTTCTTCTACTTTGGCAGTAGAACCATCCGCCTTCTTGAGGTTTTTGGTCATGCAATATCCTTCCAAACCGTATGGTAGGTTTACGATTGCATGGTTGCCTTCTTTCTTCACAACAGTACCTTGGTGACGAGAACCTTCTGTAAACACAGATTCGAATACGTCCCATGGATTCTCTTCCAATTGCTTGTGACCAAGGCTGATTCTGCGGTTTTCTTTGTCGAGTTCGAGCACCACTACTTCGAGTTCATCATTGATAGCACAGAATTCGCTTGGGTGCTTGATTTTCTTGTTCCAACTCAAATCAGAGATATGGATCAATCCATCGATACCGTCTTCCAATTCGCAGAACACACCAAAGTGCGTAAACGCGCGAACTTTAGCTTTGTGCTTGCTGGCAACAGGGTAGCGACCTTCAATACCTTCCCATGGATCTTGGCTCAATTGCTTGATACCCAAAGAAAGTTTTCTCTCTTCCTTGTCTACATTCAGAACAACACAGTCGATCTCTTGACCTACAGTGAGGAAATCCTGAGCGCTTCTAAGGTGACTGCTCCAAGACATTTCTGAAACGTGGATAAGTCCTTCAACACCAGGTGCTACTTCTACAAATGCACCATAATCGGCAAGAACTACAACCTTACCTTTCAGTTTCTGACCTGGCTCAAGTTTTTCTTGGATTGCATCCCAAGGATGTGAAGACAATTGCTTAACACCAAGGGCAATACGTTTTTTATCGTCATCAAAATCAAGGATAACCACATTGATTTTATCGTCGAGTTTAACCACTTCTTCAGGGTGATTGATACGTCCCCAAGAAAGATCGGTAATGTGAACGAGTCCATCTACTCCGCCTAGGTCTACGAATACACCGTACGATGTAATGTTTTTTACAACACCTTCGAGAACCTGACCTTTTTCGAGGCCGCTCATGATTTGCTTTTTCTGCTCTTCGAGTTCAGCTTCAATCAGAGCTTTGTGCGAAACAACCACGTTTTTGAATTCCTGGTTGATTTTTACAACTTTAAGCTCCATCAATTTGCCAACATATACATCATAGTCGCGGATAGGTTTAACATCAATTTGTGAACCTGGTAAGAAGGCTTCAATGCCGAATACATCGACAATAAGACCACCTTTAGTACGACATTTCACTTCACCTTTGATGATTTCACCACTTTCCAGAGCTTTGTTTACATTGCTCCAAGCGCTAAATATGCGTGCAGTTTTGTGTGAAACGTTCAACTGACCGTTTTTGTCTTCGGCTTGCTCAACGTACACAGGAACTACATCACCTATTTTTAGGTCGGGGTTGTAGCGAAATTCCGTAGCCGGAATGACACCTTCGGACTTATATCCGATGTTTACGACAACCTCTTTTTTGTTTAACTGCATTACAGTTCCATCTACTACTTGCTTTTCAGCAATAGAAGAAAGGGTGTCTTCGTAAATTTTGTCGTACCGTGTACGCTCTGTGTCTGAATAACCACCTACAATTTTCAGCGCTTCCCAGTTAAATTCACCAGTTTCTGTAAGCAGTCCACTGTCATCAGCGGTGCTGTACAAATCAAGGTTGTCTAAAACCTCAACTTCAACTGTTTCATCTTCAATGGGGGCTACCGCTACTTCGGTTGATTCCGCTGGGGCAGCGGTTTCATTCACGTTGGTGAACTCTTCGTTCACGCCTGCTTCTTCAGCTTTTACTCTTTTTGATTCGGCCATTTGGCTTGTTCTTGTATCCTACTTGACTTTCGCCAATGACCACTGTGTAGGAGGGGTTTTGTTTATTATTTTATTGTGCTCGGCCGGTCAACAATCCGAGTACCCTAACGGAGCTAAAAGCCTCGAAAAGGGGCGCGAATGTACGCATAATTTCTTGATAATGACTAACAGTAACCTATAAAAATATCTTTCGCGTTTCGATAAACAAAACAATTCCAGTTTAAATCGAGATTTTGCAGCTCATGAGTGACCTAAATATTCCAAATCCCGCATTACGCATTAGGGCAATTTTTGTAGAATGCGTGCAGAATTCTCAAATCTAGGCGATAGAAAACTGCATTCATGGGCAAAATTAGGGTGCACTTTTTCTATCGCTTGATTTGGGCTAATAGAACAAGGTTCTAAAGGTTCCCTAAATCTGATGGATTTTTACACTCTAAATACTGTCTAAAACTTAAACTTCGCTTGGCTTGGCGCGTTCGAGACCAGCCTTGAGGATTTCTAGTATCTCAATGGCAGCAAGGCTGATCTTCGTTCCCGGACCAAAAACTCCAACACAACCGTTTTGATAGAGAAAATCGAAATCCTTTTCCGGAATGACTCCTCCGGCTACCAACAAGATGTCCTTTCTACCAAGTTTTTCAAGTTCCTGCCTCAATTGAGGAACCAATGTTTTATGGCCTGCGGCGAGTGATGAAACTCCTGCCACATGTACGTCGTTCTCCACCGCTTGCTTTGCCACTTCTGCGGGAGTTTGAAAAAGTGGGCCAATGTCTACGTCAAAACCAATGTCGGCAAACGCCGTGGCAATAACCTTGGCACCGCGATCATGACCATCTTGACCCATTTTGGCTACTAAAATTCTTGGGCGACGGCCAATAAGTTCTGACACTTCATCCGCCATTTCGCGGGCCTTAATAAAATCTTTGTCCATGGCTGATTCGTTTGAATAAATACCACTTACGCTTCGAATCGCGGGGGTATATCGACCAAAGATATTCTCCATGGCCAAACTAATTTCTCCGAGACTTGCTCTTTTTCTGGCCGCATCAATTGCAGCCTCTAGCAGATTTTTGCCAGAAGAAGCAACTTCCGTTATGTTTTTCAAAGCCTCTTGGACTTCTGCCTCAACCCTGCCCTTTCTCAGAGTTTCTAAACGTTCAATTTGCGATAATCGAACCGCAGAATTATCTACTTCAAGCAATTCCAAACCGTTTTCATCTTCATCACTCGATTGGAAGCAGTTTACTCCAACAATTTTATCGGAGCCATTGTCTATTCTAGCTTGTCTTCTGGCTGCCGCTTCCTCTATTCGAAGTTTTGGAAGTCCCGATTCTATTGCGGCTGTCATTCCTCCAAGAGATTCCACCTCTTCGATGAGCTGCCATGCTTTTTCAACCATCTCATTTGTAAGTTTTTCTACCACTATAGAACCTCCCCATGGATCGATCGCTTTGCAGATATCCGTTTCCTCTTGAAGATACAACTGAGTATTCCTTGCAATTCTAGCGCTAAAGTCAGTGGGTAGGGCTATCGCTTCATCTAGGGCATTGGTGTGCAACGACTGCGTTCCACCAAATGCCGCAGCCATTGCTTCAATACAAGTGCGAGCCACATTATTATATGGGTCTTGCCTTGTTAAGCTCCATCCGCTCGTTTGACAGTGAGTTCGAAGAGCCATACTTTTTGGGTCCTTTGGATTAAACTGTTTAAGCAATTTTGCCCAAAGCAGTCGAGCCGCCCTCATTTTCGCTATTTCATTGAAAAAATCCATTCCGATGCCCCAAAAAAATGAGAGGCGTGGCGCAAAATCGTCGATGCTCATCCCTGCCTTTATTCCAGCCCGCACATATTCCAGACCGTCTGCTAAAGTATAAGCCAATTCTATTTCATGACTGGCGCCGGCTTCCTGCATGTGATAACCGCTAATGGATATTGGATTGAATCGCGGCATTTTCTCAGAGCAATACGAAAATATGTCGCTCACTATACGCATACTTGGACCCGGAGGATAAATGAAAGTATTGCGCACCATAAACTCCTTCAAGATATCGTTTTGAATGGTACCACTCAATTGCTCCGGACCAACACCTTGCTCTTCTGCTGCTACAATATAGAATGCAAGAATTGGAATAACAGCCCCGTTCATTGTCATTGAAACACTCATCTCATTCAGAGGAATGTCTCTAAATAGGATCTTCATATCCTCAATACTGTCGATTGCTACCCCTGCATTGCCCACATCACCTGCTACTCTGGGATGGTCGCTGTCATATCCCCTGTGTGTTGCCAGGTCAAATGCGACGCTTAATCCCTTCTGACCTGCGGCCAAATTTCTTCGGTAGAAGGCATTTGAATCTTCTGCTGTACTGAAACCTGCATATTGCCTGATGGTCCAAGGACGAATGGTGTACATACTCGCATAGGGACCGCGGAGATATGGAGCGATTCCGGCATCGAAATCTGCTACCAAATCATTTTCAAGGCTATGCTTCGGTTCTATTGGACTGAATTCTGCTCTTTTCATTTTTTCTCCTCCCATTGGCTAGCCTCAAAATCATGACTCAGCCTTCTCGAATTCCAATCCTTCGGATTTGAGGAAGTGGATCCCGGAAATTTATTGACTCCAACAAGAATTATCTCTTTGTTTTTAAGTTGTTCTTTCCTTTTCGCTCCAAATTCCTCGACAGAATTGAAGAAATCAGTCTCATCTTCCCGTAAACCACCTTTCGTTTCGAGGTCTACAAAATTTTGCCAAACTCTGTCCGTCAGCTTTTCTTCTAGATCGCGGAGGTACCAAGAACCATCTGCAGCATCTCGATACAATTTTAGATTCGATTCTTCGGATAAAAGATGCTGAACGTTAATAGCAAGCCTGACAGATCGTTCATTCCACGCCACCCTATAGTTGTCGAAAGGCAATATATGAATTGAATCAGCAGCTCCAATTACAGCAGATAAAGCTTGTGATCCGGCGCGCAAAAGGTTATTGTACTCATCGTAAGCAGTTTGCTGAAAACCACTGGTTTCTGCCTGTATATGAGCACCTAGGTTTTCAAAACCGTAAGCCTCCCCTATTTTGGACCACAGATTCCGAAAAACTCGGGTTTTGGCAATTTCATTGAAGAAACTACTTCCTATGGAAATCTGGAATCGAAACGATTTCGAAATTCTTTCATGCGATAAACCCGATTCTAGGAGAAATAAAAGCCATTCGTGACCAAGAGATAAAAGCCAACCAATTTCCATTGCCGCATTTCCACCCAAATCATGAACATTGCCACTTTTTCCCGTTAAAATTCGCATTTCCGGCCAATTTTCGAGGATTTTCTTTATTTTTTTTGACATTTCTTGAACTGGCCATGGATTGTCAGAAAATTCAAAAGATCCCTTTATTTCTGAAAGTAGATCTCCATCCTTTTCAGCTTTAGACTGCAGTTGATCAAAGAGTATTGAGATATCCGAATTTGTAGACAAGTGCATTGAAATGAAAGGCAAATGAATTTCTTTTAGCCATTTGGAAAACTCTGAAATATTATCTTTAGAACAAATGATCTCAACTGAATTAACACCCAAATTCAAGAAGTGAAGAATTCTAGAATTCATGTCACCAATACTTGCCGGGTTGAAACGAGCATGTATCTCCCATTCCGGCTTTACCCTTTCTGCGAAGGAATCGGCCTGGGATCTTGGTCGACTGTATGGTCCAAGAACAAAGGCGTTTTCGTTATACCAGTTCAAACTTTCAAGGCTCTTGCCTTTGAGCTCTTTGGTAACGGCATTTGTCCAATCGGATAGAAAGGTCTTCTCGAACTCGTTAAATTCAATTTTTTTCCTGTTGGGATCAATCATGTCGCAAAGATGTAACACACGTTACGAATTGCAGTCACCGAATTTGAAAAAGTGGCTGAAACTGCTGAACTCATTGGGGCATTCCAAACTTCACACAGATTTAAAGTTGATGTAATGATAAAACTTCCGATTTTAGCACTCGTATGACATCAAGAAACATGAAAAATCTATTCACGGCCTTATTTTGTTTTGTTGTTGGTGACTATATGGCCCAAAATTTCTCTTTCAATCCAGGTGAAGAATACACTGCTGAATTGTCAATGGAGACTTTTACCGATCACTACATCTATATAAATCACGACTCCCCCGATTCTGTGCAAGTAAGTTGGCGTGTTGTGGGGAACACTTGTCCTGAAGAATGGCATATCAGTATTTGCGATTGGCCAAATTGCTATTCCTATTTGCCTAACACAGGCGACATGTTGCCCGTGGGGCCGGGCGATGAAGTTTTTACGAAGCTTACACTTAATCCATATTCCATTCCGGGAGAAGGAGATGTGAATTTTTGGATTTATCCTACCGGGCAGATAGAAGAACATGTTGACATGACCTATCACTTCTCAACGGAAGTCTTAGGTATTAGTGACCACACCGTTGATGTATCAAGCATCTATCCTCAGCCTGCTGCCGACTTCGTATATCTAAAGGGATTTAATCCCGGTAAATATCGAGTAATGAATATTTCAGGAAGTGAGGTGATGAATTTCAATATCACAAAAGACTTTACGAGCCTCGATCTAGGATCTCTCGAAAACGGAATCTACTTTCTTCAAAATGAATTTATACAAACCCGCAAACTTGTAATCAGATAATCAATTATCAATTTTGAAACTCAATGAAAAAAAATCTACTTTTTCTTTCTATTCTAATTACCCAAGTACTTCAATCCCAAACTGTTTTAAGTGAACAGAATGGAATTATAACAGTACTCAATTCCGATGCTGAAATTACTTTCAACGGAGTGGGTGAAGGAATGGTTATCCCTGAAATTATTGATGGTAATTCTTTGCTTAAGGCCGGCACACCGGATGTTCCTAAAAAAACTGCAGCGTTGATCGTTGATGATTTCAGACAAATGGAGGTACACGTTACTTATAGCGAATACACAGAATACCAAGATATTCATGTGGCACCTTCAAAAGGTAATCTACTTAGAAATATCGACCCTTCGCAAATTGCTTTTGAATTTGGTGGAGTTTATAACCAAGACGCTTTTTTCCCTGGCAACTTGGTTTCACTTGGTGAAGCTTATGTTCAAAGACAGTACCGCGGACAGAGTCTTTACTTCTATCCTGTGCAATACAACCCTGTTACGAAAGTACTGCGACACTACACTGCTATTGAAGTGGTAGTTGTGCCTATAGACACTCCGGGTGCAAACCCGCTTCCTGCAACGGTTCCGAATCGAACGAACGCCGTAATGGATGAACTGTATAAATCTAGGTTTATCAACTACAATGAGCATTCAGCTCGGTACGATGTTGTTGGTGAACTAGGAAATATGCTTGTGATAACTGATGCAGAATATCAGGAAGAGATAGCCCCATGGGTAACTTGGAAAAAGGAAAAGGGCATCTCTACAGAAGTCGTTGATGTATCAACCATTGGAGGCATTTCGGGAATTTCAGCTTTCATCGAAGATTATTACAACGAGAATGGTGTTACATATGTAGTTCTGGTTGGGGATGAAGATCAAATACCTACTCTATTGGTTAACAACAGTGGTGGACAAGGATATTGTGATGCTTGTTATTCATACGTATCAGGAAATGATAGCTACGGCGAATTTTTCTTGGGAAGACTTCTTGTTCATACGGATGATGAGCTAGTTGTATTCATAGACAAAATTTTGGAATACGAAAAGAATCCATACATCGCTACAGATTGGTTTAGTATCGGGGTTGGTATTGGAAGTAATGAAGGAGCGGGCATTGGAGATGATGGCGAAGAAGACTGGCAACATGCAAATGAGACTAAAGAGGACTTGTTGAGTTTCACGTATACCTCAGTATGGGAATTATACGAATCGACTCATACCACATCTTCTCCTACTGGCGGCGAAACGGCTGATGAAGCAGGGAATCCAAGCTCTTCTGATCTTTCTGATATCATCAATAATGGTTGTTCATTAATCAACTACACAGGACATGGAAACCATAGTATAATTAGCACCACAGGTTTCACAAATGCAAGCATCAATGGGCTTACCAATTACAACAAATATCCTTACTTCATTATAGTAGGATGTTGTGTTGGGGATTTTGACGACGACTCCGGAAGTGGAGATACGTTTGGTGAAGCTTGGATAAAGGCCGACAATACCAATGGCCCAACAGGCGGTATTGGCGGTGCATTCAGTTCTGTTTTCCAAAGTTGGGCTCCTCCTATGGAAGGTCAAGATGAAATGAACCACGTCATTGCCGATATGGTTTCTTTTGAAACACGTCATACGCTTGGGTCCATTCACAATCATGGTTGTGCGAGCATGAATGATGTGTATGGAGTTGCTGGTGATGACATGACAGATACTTGGCACCTATTTGCAGATCCGTCTATTCAGCTCCGCACAGCTTTCCCGTCTCAATTAGTTGTGGATCATTTTGAAACTGCCTTTTTGGGCGTTTCTGAGTTGGATGTTTTGTGCGATACCGAAGATGCAATGATAGCACTCACAATTGATGGTGAAATCATCGGAACTGCTATTGTTATTGGAGGAATGGCTACGGTTACATTCGATCCAATTGTTTCCCCATCTAACATTTTGGTAACTGCTACATCTTTCAATACAATACCCTATCAAGGTTACGTTACGCTCATCGTTGCTGATGGTCCTTACGTAATAGATGATCTAGTAGTGATTGACGATACGAACGGAAATGTGAATGAATTGGCCGATCATGGCGAATCCATTTTACTTGATATCTCACTTGAAAATGTAGGAATAGAAACAGCATTCGGTGTATTGGCCACTTTGAGTTCCAATGACCCATGGGTTACTATCACTGATGATTTTCATTTTTATGGAGACATACTTGCGGCAAGTGATCTGATGGCTGAGGGTGCGTATGCCTTTGATGTTATTGATGGAGTTCAAGACCAGCATATAGCTCAATTTGCACTCAACATAGTTGACTCGAACGAGAACACTTGGGTAATGAGTTTCAATGTTGTGCTCAATGCTCCTGTATTGTCGTGTGGTGAATTCACGATTGCAGATGAAAGTGGCAATGGAATGCTAGAAGAAGGCGAAATTGCGACTTTTAGTTTTGAAGTAATGAATACAGGCCATGCATCCACTACCATTGGACTTGATGCCTTATTTGCGGAAAGCTCACCTTTTGCGGCAGCGGCCAATACTTCATTTTTTACGCAGCCAATCGCAGCGAATGAGTCGATTGTGGTAACGTTCGACATCACCCTTGTAAATGAGGTACCCGACGGAGCGCTATTCGAATTTGATTTCTCTGCGGGCACGGCCTTCTATTCTGCTGCTTGCTCATTCGAAGAAGTGATGAACATTATTATGGAGGACTGGGAATCGGGCGACATCAACTCTTTTCCTTGGTCATTAGAAGGGGATACAGATTGGTTTAGCACTGATCTGAATCCATATGATGGCGACCTCTGCATGCAAAGTGGAGTAATTGGCGACGGGGATCAAACAATATTGAAATTAACCCTCGATTTCATTGATGCTGGGGATGTAAACTTCGCTTTTAAAACCAGTTCAGAAGCCGGTTGGGACGAACTTCAGTTTAAAATTGATGGAAGTACACTTGGGGCATGGAGTGGAGAAACGGCCTGGACCGAAGTTACTTTTCCAATAAGTGTAGGAACTCACACCCTCCGTTGGACATACGATAAAGATGACTTCTGTTGCGTTGAAGGTCAGGACGCTGTTTGGGTAGACAACATTTCATTCCCTTCATTTAATCCGATAAGTGTGACTAAAATTCAAGGCGAAAGTTTTGATTTATCAATTTATCCAAATCCATCATCGGATATTTTGAATCTTGCAATTGTGCTCGATAAACCTGAGACAGTGTCCTATGAAATCATCGATGCCATGGGTAGAGTGATCATTAGCCAACAATTTGGTCTAGTCGTTTCTAACGGGGAAACGCGTGCAATTAATATCTCAGATCTGTCTTCCGGTATGTATGTTATGAAAACACATGCTGGCGATCGAGTTGTAGTAAAAGAGTTTGTAAAGTTGTAATCTCATTCGAATACAATATGTAAACAAAATTTAAAAATACCTGTGAGTTTAAAATACTCACTCGTTGGCCTCAAAAAAAGCTGTTCGAAAGAGCAGCTTTTTTTTTCTCTTTTTATAACTACCTGAAATGATAAGAAATCACTGGACACTCCATATCTTGAAAGGAGTATAAAAACTGCAGGAAACCCCTGAGAAGAATCTTTCATTAAACCTTTTTCTATCATTGCGGTCATATGTTCATTATTACAAACCCAGGTTGAACTAAAAGAACAAAATCATGAACAAAAAATTAAGGACATTCTATTTGGTGACATTCATTTTCACCATGCTGTTTACATCTTGCCGCAAGGAAGAAGAACAAGTTTTGGACACCGTAGAATCTAGAAATGAAGCGGTTAATTCCTTTGTAGACAAAAATATTTCTGCAGATGAAGAAGCCCTTACGCAAAAAAACATGTCAGGAGGTGGCGGCACTCTGTGCGGTTGGACAGGATACTTTCCGACATGCGCCGACATTTCAGAAGACAATTCTGATTTCCCAAAAATCATTACTGTCAACTTTGGAGATGGTTGCACGGGTCCTGGAGGATACACTAGGGCCGGGATAATGTACATACACCTCACAGCACCGTTTGAAGAAACCGGATCGGTGAGAACAGTAACTTTTGAAGATTTTAGCATCAATGGTGTAGAAATCACGGGTTCAAGAATTACTACCAACCTTGGACCCAACACAGACGGTCAGCCGGTCTTTAGTCGTGTGGTCGACACCCAGATCACTCATTCCAATGGAACATATCACCGCAATTTCACCTCTGAAATAACTTGGCTTTCGGGTTATCAAACTTCGGAGTGCGGCGACAACGACTGGAAACTCACAGGCAGCGGTAGCAACACCCGCTCAAACGGAACGGTAGTGACCAGAACCATCACATCGGCCCTATATCACTATCATACCTGCAATTTTATCACTCAAGGATCGGTGCAGATTTCAGCGCCAAATGGAACGATGAGCATTGATTATGGAAATGGCACCTGCGATGACCTTGCCACCGTTACGGGGCCAAACGGCAATACAATTACTGTGAATCTTAATCCATAAGCAGAAAGCAGGTTTCGATGAAAAACCTACAAAAAAGAGCTTTTTAAATAGAGATCACCTTGATTTTCCCAAGAAAACCCCCAATATTGGGGTTTTCTAGTTTTAGGATTAGGCGGACAATAAAGTCGTAATTTCCGTCATTGTGGTTTTGAAAAACCTGATTGAAAAAAGGCACTACTTCCTTTAAACCATTCTTTTTTGTAAATAAATTTCAATCTTTGAAAGGATTTTTTACATTTGGCTTCTATTCCTTAATCAAGAACCAATTTCGAACACATGAGTGAGGGTACTTATTATCGCGAAGACATCTTCTCGAAGAGCGTCAGGGCGGGAAAAAGAACATACTTTTTTGATGTAAAAGTAACCAGAGGGAAAGATCTGTTTATGACTATCACCGAAAGTAAAAGACAAATCGAGGGTGAAGGACAGTTCAGCTTCGAAAAACACAAGATTTATCTCTACAAAGAGGACTTTGAGAAATTCATGGAGGGAATGACCGACACGATGGACAAAATCAAAGAATTGCAGAATAGCGGGGAATACCGGTCTGCTGAACCCGACCACAAAACCCATGAGGACGGTTCAGAAGAAGTTAGTTTCGAGAAACTGGGTGACGAATAATTCCCGTGCCCGGGTTTAACCAAAACCAAACAACCCAACTTTGGGAAAAAGGACTTCGAGTATTCGGAGTCCTTTTTTATTGATGTAATTACCTCTGTACTGACAGCAATTTGTTTAACCCAGAATCCGCATTGGAAATCTAATGCAGCGCTAACCCCCTTTGCTATCAAGCACTTTCTTGATTTTTATTCTTGATGTATGAATATACACCATCAAATAATCCCGCATTGCGCATTGGAAGTGTCTTGAGGTTAATGCGCTGCGGGATTCTCGAATCTA
>JAWXBG010000221.1:0-24804 GCA_034439875.1 Flavobacteriales bacterium | reverse complement strand
GTTTTCATGCTCTATTTATTATTACTAGTTTTAAACTCATGTTGTATCATTTCAAAAATCAATCTGTACAGTTGTTTCCGAACGTGCTCACGAAGACCAGCAGATCCGAAGTATTTACAAAACCGTCGCCTGTAAGATCAGCAAGGCATCCCGCACAAGGATATCCATATGCACTAATGAAAAGCAGCAAGTCTGTGGTATTCACTAGTCCATCATTATTCAAGTCTCCCAAACAGGTTATTTGATCTGAAACCAATGATTCATAGGCGCCTATATCAAATCCATCCAATTGTGGGCGTGGTGTATTGGCGACATCAAACGCTGTAGACAATGTGCCGTCGGCCACATCGATACATGAAGAATATCCTTGAATTGAGAATCCGTCGTCAAGAGAACCAAAGATTTGATCTACTCCATCTGCATTCAATACATCTAAAAATACAGGATCAGCGTTTATGTTATTTGGTCCATTTATAAACGAAACGGGGACACCATTTTGTATGTCTGAGTGATTCATACTGATCGTCCCTAGACCCACTAAAAACCCTTGCTTTTGATCCAATTCGGTATCTGCATCTGTATTTCCCCAGATAATATTATTAGACAAATTTGCCTGAATACTACCATTGGTGCGTTCTGCATGTATTCCCCCGCACTTGGTGGTTGCATGATTATTGGCAATAGTACAGTTCAATACTTGCGTGTTGTTGATAGCACCCAAAGTTGTAGAATGCAATTGGATAGCACCACCTGAAGCCGCTTGATTATTGACCAGCACGCATTGATTCAATATCAAATATGATTCTGCGTTACTCACAACAGTCTCTGAAAAAACGGCTCCTCCTCTTGCTCCTGAAGTGTTACCATCAAACAGACAATTGTTAAATTCCACGTCCAAATAGTCGTTTAAAAATGTATAAAGCCTTATAGCCCCACCGTTTGAATTGGAGATATTGTTTCTGAAAATGCAATCGTCGACATTTACAAACTCAGAACCATCAGAAGCTAATTGCAGAGCTCCGCAAGGACCAACCGATGAATTGGATTCAAACAAGCAGTCGCGCACATCTACGAAAATGGTATCGGTAGTTGAATTAGATTTTACATACAATGCTCCAACACCTGAGGCCGCGCTTAAAGAATGATTTCCGACGAAGTCACAATTACTGACTTCAATATCACATTCATCAAAACAATAAATTCCAACGGCTCCAATACCCAAATCAGCTTCATTGTTGGTGAAAGTACATTGATCAATATGAGCAGAAATATTCGTGAAATTATCGTTTTCTATTAATATTGCTCCCGCGTAATCCGAATCCCCATTCAAAAACTGTGACTCATTTATATGTATTACCAAATCATTGCTAAAGCTCTTTAGATTGAGGGCTGCTCCCCAAGCAGAAGCCACGTTTTCATCGAACAAACAGTTCAATATATCAATTGTACCTTTCGATACAAAATATATCCCGGCTCCGTCGCTTGTGGCATTGTTCGAATAAAACGTAGTATTAGAGCAATCAATATCCGCGGGACCTCCGCCAGAAACATATATCGAAGCACCGTCACCAGCTTCGTTATTTTCAAATAGACAATTATTAATTGGTAAATGTAAATATCCAGAACCTGAGCCTACACTTACATTTACAGCTCCTCCGTTGCCTGCTGCGTCATTTAGCTCAAAGTTGCAACTATCGAAACTTACCGTGTGTTCTGCACCCGATGTATGTTCGATATAGAGGGCTCCCCCAAGAGAAGGGCTATAGTTTCCTATAAAATCACATTCCGTAAATGCTATATTATTATTTTGAACATTTATTGCTCCCGCACGCATATTGCTGTGGTTGGCTGTAAAAAGACAATTGGTGTATGATCCAGAATGTGTACCTCCACCATAGTGTCTCACAGCTCCACCATAACTGTTATTTGACGGGCCGTTTGCATGGTTAGCGTTGAAAACGATATTCGAGAAATTAGATACAACAGTTCCTGTTCCTGAAGTTGTAGAGCGCATCAAAATTGCCCCGCCATTGTCAGCGGCGCAATTTTCAAAAAGACAACTGTCCGCATTGATTTCAAAATATCCAGAAGCGAATCCTTCGCCATATATAGCACCTCCCTCAGCACCAGCATTAGAGTTTGTAAAATTACAATTGTTTAAAGTTAATTCGCTGTGACCACCTCCAGCTCCATTTGCTTTGATGGCCCCACCTTCACCTCCTACATCGTTGTTGTTGAAAGTGCAATTGTTCAGAGTATAGTTTCCATTTGACGCACTGTTTGAATTATCTGCATAAATGGCTCCACCATAATATCCGGCGTAATTTGATTCGAAATTACAATTATTGAACATCCCGACGGCTATGCCTTCATCTGCATCTCCGGGGCCCATTTCATCGCAAATTGCACCACCGCCAGATGTTGCGGTGTTGTTGCTAAATATGCAATTGTCATAAGTAAAATCAAGATGGCCTGGAAGATTGTTGTAGCTGTTGTTAGTTCCACAGTAACTGTAGATAGCACCACCGTAGTCATCAGAATTATTATCTATAAAACTACAATCAGTAAAGTGCATAATTATGGTGCCATCGTTGGCGGTATAGTTGCGAAAAACACCGCCATCTTCCGTAGCAGAGTTGCCTATGAACACAAGATTTTCGAAGTTCTTTTCGACGGTCGTTACTTGAGCATCAATTGAAATAACACCACCATATTGTGCACTATTGTTTTCAAAAGTGCAGTCGATTAGTTCAAAGTCGGCATCACCCAGAACAGGCTGAGGAATACCGGCAATTACAATATAATTATCACTGTATATTACACCCCCATTCTGCGCATAGTTGTTTCGAAATAAGCAATTTTCAAAAATGACTGGAATTTCAGGGATTTCATCAGAACCTTCGTAAGTAGTTCTATTATAATCCTCATGCCAGAATACTCCACCAAGAGATTGAGCATAGAAGTTTTCGAAGATACAATTCTCAAAATGTGGTCGTTTTTTTAGATGTATATTAAGTGTGGGTAGATAAGTTGTCACCTTCAAACAAGCCCCGCTCTTTTGATCGGCCGCAGTGCCATTGGCATA
This sequence comes from Flavobacteriales bacterium, assembly GCA_034439875.1. Taxonomy (GTDB): domain Bacteria; phylum Bacteroidota; class Bacteroidia; order Flavobacteriales_D; family Sanyastnellaceae; genus JAWXBG01. Next base: position 21,719 of record JAWXBG010000221.1, on the reverse strand, counting down.
ACCATCGCTGAAAGTAATCCCATCGAACTGACAATGATTGTCGGCAGTATTAGTTACAAGCAAACGATAAACATTATCTGTGGCTACCCCAACGGTTCCAATATCACCACTCAGTTTTGTAATGTGCAATGCCAGATTGCGCTCATCGAGGTTTGTTTCAGTGCCATTGAAACCTCCGAATATTTTCTCCCCATCAATACTAAATGAACTACCTCTTGAATTCGAAGGAAAGTATGCACCCTCGGCAATCCAGAGTGAATCCTGAGGTTCGGCTATTGTCAGAGCATTCGTTAAACTGGTAAACGCATTCTCCCACGACAATCCATCATTGGTTCCCGTAGCATCTAAGTCTACAAAATATTTATTGGGATTTGCTTCAGCCAAAAAGTTTCTCCAAATACCTCTTCCATAAGTGGAGATATACATCATATTGCCATCTATCAATGTTTCTTTAAATTGAATTTCTGTTACAGGCACAATGGGTAAACCTGTGTTGTGATACTGCCAAGTATCAAAACCAAAGGGCAGATAAAACACCCCAATATCGGTGCCCACATATATACCATCATTTCTTTGTTCGATACACAGGATAGGTACATTGGGAAGGTCGTATGTTAGATTCATGATAGAATCTGGATCATTAAGATCGGGAACATATATCACTTTGTTCAATGAGTCGTATCCGGCAATGCAAACCGCCAAACTGTTGTAGTTAGGTCCCTCTCCTATGTAGTTTCGAATAGATAAATCAGAAATTCTTCTATTTGTAGGGAGTCCTAAATCCTCATGTGTGAAGCGTATCCAAACGTCAAAATTCGGATTTACGATCAAACTAGTAAGCATCGTAGTTACCCATACTTCGTCGTCCCAACTGCTATTGTTATTTGAGGATGAAACAGTCAAACCTCCAATTGTGCCCTTTGGAAAATCTATGTTCGTGATTTCGAATTGATCGGTGTAAGTTATTTTCTCGCCCGAGTCCCAGAGTTTTATCCAGTCATCACCACGATCGTTTGAGTAATACAAGTCAGAGTATCCAATGATTACTTCGTTCCACTCATAAGGATTTACCTTGTAGGGAGTGTCAAAGCGATTTGTTTTCTGTTCTATTCCAACTTCGGCATCATCGGGGTAAATATTATTTGAATTCGTACCCAATGCACCAAAACCTGTGTAGTACAAATTCCCGTATTGAGATTCGGAATAAAATTCAGTACCGAAATCCACAAGAGCATTCAAATTTACATCAAAACCATCTCCGCCCTGTATTCGCTGATCGTTCCAAGCTCCTTCAATAGCAACACTCGAAATGGTTCCATTGTCTTGAGCACCACCTGCAACAAGTCCGGTAATGAGCCAATTATTATCGACACCCAAGTGATAAAATTCCGTGATATGCAGGCCATAATTCCTATTGTCCCATGTATCTCCACCGTCGCTACTCACATATATACCACCGTCGGTTGCCGCAATCAAACTGCCGCTGTATGGATTTCGAACCAGATCGTGGAAATCGGCGTGAACATCATCGTCGCTCGTCCAATCGGTGAGCTGCCCCCAAGAAATACCCGCTGTAGGAGACGACCACAAATTGACACAACCGTAATATAGCTTTGCTGGAACTTCCGGATCCGCATAGAACACTGAGCAGTATTCACCTTGGCCGTTGTCTTCGGGGTCATTGGCATCAGTGCTCGCAGACAAATTTAAATTGCCATTTAATACCAAAGCCCATGTTTCAGCACCATCAACGGAAAGGTAAATACCTCCCAAACTTCTATCATTACCAATGTATACCGCATACACCAAATCCGGCGCTGTAGCTGTAACAGTAATATCTGCGCGAATAGAATTCGATTCTGAAATACCGGTATCAGAGGTCTGAAACGAACTATTGCCACAACACAATTTGTAGATACGGTCGTCACTGGATGCATATACAATTTCGCTATCTGTAGGGTGGAATTCCACATCAAAAAATTGTCCTGCAATTTCTTGTGTGCTTGTGATCCATCCATCGGTAGTGTGGAAAAGTCCATCATTTGTGCATGCGTACATCTCCAAAAAATTATCGGGATTGTATATAAGTTTGTAACCATATACCGTTTGATTTCTTGTGAACTCCAAGTCCGTTGATTCCCAAGTATCCCCACCATTTGAGGTTTTATATATACCTATCGAAGGCAGATCGAAATTGAATGGGTCTCCTGTGAGAATGTAAATTTCATTTTCGTCTGTCGGATTCACAGCAATGCCGCTAATAGCCAAGCAAGGAAAATTATCGGTTAGATTTTCCCATGGCTGGTCGAAGACACCGGGTAAGTAGACGCCCGCATTATCGGTTTTCCATAAACCGCCTCCGGAAGATCCGATAAACCATGTATCAGCGTCAAAAATTTGAACGCAATTCACCCTACCTGTTCCACCTGTGTTAAAATCATTGTCTACATCCGGCCCATGCGGACCAACGAAGTCCCAGGTGCTTCCTGTAGGAGTAGTAGTACTTCTCAATTGTAAGTATTCATCCATGTTTTTGGAAGCGTAATTGAGCATATTACCATCATTATCCAAATGCTTTTCCCATATCAAGTTCGACCTCTCGAATTGTTTGTAGCCCTTTACAACTTTACCATCAGGTCTGAAAAATTCGGAACGCTGAGATTGCTCCCAATCAGAATATTTTAAAAGTGGTTGATTCACCTGCGCTATCGAAGACAAAGCGCACAGTACTATTGATGAAAACCAGAGAATTGTAGTCCTGGGGACCATTTTGAAATCATTATTAAACATTCTTCAAAAGAACATGTAAATCAAACATTCAGACTACCCAAAAAGGGTTAGTGGATTTTACCGTATCTCCTAAATATTTCAGAATCATGTTAGTCATAACTTCTCAAATATTTTCACTGTGTTGCTTGCCTTAACAAAATAGATTCCTGCCGACAGTTCACTTACGTCAATGAATGCTGGGGTGAAGCTCTTCAATACCATTGATCCCAAATTATTATAAATACTAATTGGAGTATTATCAATGGCTAGGCCAGTGTACAATTTGTCGACACATGGATTCGGCCAAATATTGAAATTAAAATCTATTGATATATCCACAAGATTTGAAAAAGGTTCAAATGTCGATTTTTGACAATACATTCTGTGCATTGCACCAAATCGGTCTTCGATCCATAAAGAAATGCAAGAACCCGGTTCAGTTAAAAGAAGACGAAATTCGTTTTTATTCATACCTTCACTTGAAGAAGCATAGACATATACCCCATTCATCAATCCCCAAGTTGAAATGTTGGATAGCTGAACCTGATCTCTGTTGTCGCCGAGAAGGTTGGTATTTACAGCGCCAATAATGGCTCCGCCAAGACCATCCGGGGTAATGTCCGGTCTGACAATACTCGCTAATTGCCCTTCTAAAGCCAGCACACCATCTATAGTCCACTGCACTTGACCGTTCATATTGACTTTCTAAGTATATACATCTGAGAAGCTGTTCTCAGTTTCACGATCATCTTCCCAAACACAAAACAAATTATTAAAGGAGTCGGCAACAGCTTTAAATTCAGATTGATAATCAACAGCAGAACAAACACTCAAGCCATTTTCCCCCCATAATTCCGTACCATCCTGTCCAATTCTTTGTGCAAACACATCCGTTTCCGTGCTACCCCCTATCCTTCTCAGGTAGGCGAGATACATACCATTCTGACCATCACTCAAAAACAGATATTCTGCGTTAGAATTGTTCAGTTCTGCAATAATCGGTAGACCATTTTGCTGCCAAAGAATGTTTCCAGCAGCATCTACATGTTGAATGTAAAAATCGTAACGATTGTCTCTTTGGTCTGTCCAGCCCATGAAGCAACCCCCATTTCCATCACTCACAAGTTGCGAATCGACTTGAGCATATATGATTGGTGCGAGATTAAGATCTTGATCCCACATTTCATTTCCATCTGCATCCACACGCTGTAAAAATGTATCATCGTACTGCAATTGTACTTGGGTATTCCAACATACAAAGGCTCCGCCTTGATCATCACTAATCATGTGAATCGGAAAGGGTTGAATTGCAAAATTATAGCTTGCGTCATCATCAAGCACAATGCTCCACAATACATTGCCAGACAAGTCCACTCGAGCCATGGCGGGTTTATAGTTATTTGTTCAATTGCTGCCATCTTTGTCACTATCGCGATTGTCGGTCCATGCTACAAAAATGCCATCCTCACCATCAAGCATGATCACAGCTCTAGTCTGCACCTTCACTTCATTGCAAACAATGGCGCCACCTGAACCCCAAAGCATATATCCATCGGCATCAATATGCTGGGCGTATATATCATCACTTGTTATGAAACCATGATTTTCGCTGTAAACCATAAAATATCCCCCGTTCCCGTCTTCTATATATGCTATTGAGTTTTTGAAATAGCCTGAATCAGAAACCAAGGTGTTAATTGAGGTATCATCGGTCCATTGTGCATTAGATTGTATAGCGCAAAAGGATAAAAAGTATATTAAGCCAAAGAAAGATTTGATTTTCATTTCAAAGAGATTTAATGGGTTTGATTTGACGATTTCAAGCTATTGATTTCAAGTTGCATCAGGTTCATTTTTTCTATAAGAGCTTTCAAATCCGAGTTTTCACGTTCAAGACTTTAGAATTTAGCTCTTGCAAGGATTTCACTAAAGGCACAACAAATTCAGCATATCGAATGGAGTAAAATTCAGATTCATTTTCTGATTTGGTAATACCCGAAAATTCTTGACCCATATCGTTCAACGATTTTTCCACACCTTGTGCTAGAAATCCTGTGTAGAGTATTTCTTAAAGTCCAATAGCCAAGAGCAGTATTATAATTTCCTGTATTATTTGAAGCATTTGTTGAGCCACGAAGAGCCTCATAGCCCAAGGCCACATTGTAGTTTTCAAATGAGGTGGCAGTGTTGTTGGTGTATCGCATTGGAGCCAATGGCAGTTGAATTGTTTCCAGCGACATTTGTAAACAAAGATTGCACTCCCATCGCACAATTACTGGCCCCAGTGGTATTATCGGCCAGGGCATTTAATCCAAACGCTGAATTATAATATCCCGACGAGTTTGAGAATAAATATTGCAATCCGATTCCTGAATTATTAATTGATATATCAACGTTTCCTGCTGTTTATCCAAAATAGGTAGATCCTGTTGGACTAATCCTACCAGACTTTTGATTATTTACTTTAAAATTGAGGGCGGCTGCATCCGCAGTGCCAATAGCATTGTCTTCAGTCATATCTGAGTTTCCGGCAGTACACCAAGCATTTACAGTATTCACCGAAGTGAGAGATGCAAGAGCATACGGAACACTGATAAGTTGTTGAACACCTAAAACAGTGTATCCCACACCCGCATCGACTTCAATTTTTAAGAATCTGACACCTGTGTTCCAGTCCACAGTGGTAAAATCGCCTTGAACGACATTGCCGTTCCCGACAGTACAGTTGATAAGGCCAAACTCTGATGTCATAAAGTTCTGAGTTTCCTGATACTTGACAGGTGAAATTTCGGAGATGCTGGTTTGTATGGTGAAACGGAGAACTACAGCTTCACTGACCAACACTTCTCCACTTCCATTTCGAAGAGCTGCCTGATAACTAAATAATTGTGGGGTCTGCGAGAAGGACTGAAAACTCGAAAAGAGTATTGACAAAGTCGCGCAGGTGACCAACAAATCTCGTCGACACAAATGAATAATAATTTGAGAATTCATGGCTATTTGGTTTTGATTAGACCAAAGATTCCGCCTTCAATCCCTTCAATACGTATATCACTTATTCAGCGGTGTGCGAGTGAGTTTGCGGCGAATCGCTCATTCGTCAAGAATGTCTGTTGTTTTGATGGCACCCTTGTTGCAGAAATCTCAAAGACAAGTGCTTTCTGCAATTGACAAGGATCCGCATGGGGTATGTCAAAACCATAGAAGGTTTCCCTACATTTGTATCATGCGCTTGAAAGTCAGCATATCTATAGTCCTTTTCTCAATGGCCGGATGGGTCGCGGCTCAAGATGCCTTTCGGGATTCTCTATTAAACGTAATCTTCTCTGCCATTCATGATACTACAAAAGTGAACGCTTAAACGCTGTTAACTGAAGAACCGTTAGAAAATGTTACACTGAAGGAAATCGCAGATGGACTCAAGATTATTGAAATTGGGCAAGCCAAGGCGGATCAGAACAGTAAAAATATTTTGGAGGAGGGAAAAGTCCTTCTTCATCTCAATGAAGCTGCGTATTACTTTATCATCAACCCCAACTTCGATAAGGCTATCTCCCTAAACATGACATGCATTGATGAAGCAAAAAAACTCACTAAAAACGCACCATAGGCACTTGTCACAACAATCTGGCAATATTTCAGTATAGCAAGGGCGAAACAGAAAACTGCCTGACTAACCTCAGAGAATCGGTGAAGTACCGCGAACTCAGTGGAAACAAATTTGACATAGTCCAGTCATACTCCAATTTGGGTTTAATTCTTTTTCGAAATGGTCATCAAAATGAAGCCTTAGACTTTTTGTATAAAGCCCTGTCCATGTGCGATGAAATAAAAGACTTCAGACAAAAGGCCTCAACCCTGCACTATCTCGGTCAGGTTTATAATCAACAAAAAGACTATCAGCGCGAGCTTCGAAGCTCGATAGAGGCATTAGATCTTTATCAGAAATATGGAACACCGCGTGAAATTTCATCCGGGTATAATAATCTAGGTAGCCTTTATCAGACATTAGAGAAATACGACTCATCTTTTTACTTCCATGAAAAAGCATTGGCCCTTCGCAGAGAACTAAATTACAAATATGGAATTGCCAACTCTCTCAATAATATTGGAAATCTCTACAAAAAACTAAAGCAGTTCGACAAAGCCATTATGAGTTTTCAGGAAGCCAAAGAAATTTGGGATGAAAGCGAAGATCTTGAAAGTTTAAGTACCCTGTGCGGAAACCTGGCATCCACATTCAAAGCAATGAATGTAGTAGATAGCACATTTAAATATGCCAATCTCGGATACCTGTATAGCAAAGAGGTAATAAGTTTGGAGGATGTTCAAAAAAACAGCGATTTGCTTTCTTGGGCCTATGAACAAAAGGGAGACTTGGCAAATGCCCTTCTATACTTCAAAGAATTTCATGCCGCAAGCGATAGTCTTTACAACGATCAGACGAGAAGAAATGCTGAACGTCAAACGTTAAATTTTGAATTTGAAAGCAAAGCAACAAAACTGAAAGCTGACCAAGAAATGAAAGACGCCATCAGTGTCGCCAAACTTGAGGATCAGAAGTTAATTCGAAACATTTCATTTGCCGCCGGTTTTTTGGCCATACTACTTGCTGTTGTTGCTTTTAATCGGTCGAGGATTAAACAACGCGCGGCCAAAAAACTTGAAGAACAAAACAAACTGATCGAAGCCGCAAGAGCCAAAGCAGAGCAAAGCGAAAAAACCAAACAGCAGTTCCTGGCAAACATGAGCCATGAGGTTAGAACTCCTATGAATGCTATTATCGGCATGTCCAAATTACTTCAAGATCGCCATCACGATGAAAAATCAAATCAATATATAAATGCCATCAGACATTCCAGTGAGAATCTTCTAGTGGTTCTCAACGATATACTTGACATCTCCAAACTTGAGTCGCGTAAAATGCAATTGGAAGAAGCTGTCTTTGACTTGAGAAACGAGCTCCAGTTTTTACATCAAATTTTTGTGACGCGAGCCGAAGAAAAGGGATTAACCCTAGAATCTAATATCCATTCGACTGTTCCGAGATACGTGAAGGGAGATTCAGGAAGGCTCAATCAAGTGTTGAATAATCTATTGAACAACGTCATCAAATTTACGGAGAAGGGGTCTGTATCAGTTGATGTATCAATGATAAATTCTATCTTTGGATATACAACTTCGGACACAAGAGCTGAAACTATTCAATTGAATTTTAGAATTAAGGATTCAGGAATTGGAATTCCTACAGACAAATTAGCAAGTGTATTCGAATCGTTTAGGCAGGCAAATGCGAGCGACTCTCGAAAATATGGAGGAACAGGTCTGGGGCTGAGCATTGCAAAAGACTTGGTAGAATTGATGGGCGGTTCGATAACCGTTGAAAGTTCGGAAGGGAAAGGAACAGTATTTTCATTTACTACAAAAATGCCTATTGCGTCCACAATGGAAATTGAATCCGCGAAAAATACTATAATCCCACAGGCTACAATTGATAATAGAAGCATAAAGATTTTAATAGCAGAGGACAACGACTACAATGCACTTGTAGCTAATGATACACTTCTAAAGTACTTTCCAAATGCGCTTATTTCCCGAGTAAGCAATGGCGAAGAAGCACTAAGTTTCATTGGAAAGAATGAATGTGAAATTGTGCTCATGGATGTGCAGATGCCATTGCTTGATGGATATGAAGCGACAAGGCGACTCAGAAAAATGGGCCACCAATTGCCAATACTTGCACTCACGGCTAGTGTTATTCGGACCGATCTCGACAAGTGTATTGAAGCTGGGATGGATGGATATTTAGCCAAACCATTTAGAGACGAAGACCTCATTTCAGGAATAAGTAGTGTTCTCTCCCAAAAGGAAGTAAGACTCGCGGAACGTTCAGAACGAATTGATAAGACAGAGAAATTCAAATCTCTCTTTCTCAAAGTAGTTCCCGAGCGATTGAAACAATTGAAAGATACATTGTCGGAAGGAAATGTGCAAGAAGTGAAAAGGCTGATTCATTTGATGAGGCCACAGTTGCAATCTTCTGGAATTGCACTCTCTGATTCAGATTTTGACAACATTGAACACTTTTCATCGAACACAGCTACAGACGAGTTTAATAGAATGACGGAAACAATAATCGAAGCGATAAAAGTGCAACTTGAAAGCATGCAGCTATGAGAAAGATTCGTGCAGTAATAGTAGATGACGATGTCTTTACCAGAGAAGACCTAAAAGACAAGTTGGGCGAACTTGACATAAACATTGATGTTGTTGCAGATTTTGAACAACCACTTGAGGCGATAGAAAGCATTAATAGGCTTGAGCCTGAGCTCCTTTTTCTGGATATTCAAATGCCCATCATGAACGGATTTGAAATGCTTGATCACCTTGATACTTCGAAATTTGAGGTCATATTTATTACGTCATATAATCAATATGCCATTCAAGCAATTCTATACAGCGCTTTAGACTATCTTTTAAAGCCATTAAAGGAAGCGGAGCTTGTAAATGCCTTACAGAGATTTCGTGAAAAGTCGGAACGCACTCTTACCTCTTCGCGAATTTCCAATCTGCAATACAACCTGCGGGCAAAAGCGCACGAAGAATTTCAATTGGTGATACCAACCCGCACTGGTGAGCGGCAGTTTGCGATAAATCAAATAGTGCGCTTGGAAGCTGATAGCAATTACACATGGATACATGTGCTACGAACAGCTAAATTTTTAGCCTCCAAAACACTCAAAGAGCTTGAGGAGCAATCGTCGGATAGCAATTTCATTAGAGCACACAAATCGCATCTCGTAAACCTCAAACATATCATACAATTGACGCAAGAAGGCGAACTTATCCTACGGGATAATTCTAAAGTCGAGGTTTCCAGACGAAAATTATCTGAAGTGAAGGCACTCCTTCATAATTAAAACTGTCCCCTAAGTAGATGATAAAATCTTTTATCTGACTACTACGAATTGTTTGCAGTAGAACGAATGTGTGCCATTCAGTTGAACCGTATAAACACCTTCTGCCAACTCGGAAGTTTCTATGAGAAATTTATCGGCATTCGCTTTGATTGGATTGCTAGAGATCGTTCGACCAAAGCAATCCAAGAGAACATAGCTCGAAACTTCCATCGAATGACTCTCATCAAACTTTAAGTAAATCTGACCCTGAGTTGGGTTCGGATACAAGGTAAAACTTGAAGCATCGACTGATAGATCACTGACAGAATTTACATCTTCACTCAGTATTCTACTTGCAGTGAAATGATGTTCATTGGTATCGCTATATCCCGTCCAACCGCAAACAACGATTTTACCATCGGATTGAAGTTTTATATTTTCAACGTGGTAAGAATAGGCGTCAATCACTGAAATTCCATTGTCACCAAATGAACTATCAAGGATTCCATTTTCATCGAAACGTAAAACAGCACCATAAATATAAAAGTCCTCGACATGCCCAGCCACTAGAATCCTACCCTCATTGTCTACAGCAACAGATTCAGCAAAGTCATCATCTACTCCAAAAGAGTAGGTGGTTATTCCATTGTTACCAAAAGATGTGTTTACTTCTCCCGCTGGTGTTAAACACATGAGAACCATTCCGAAGTCGCTCATGTTTTCTGTGTAAGCTATTCCCGTTATTAATATTGAACCGTCATTTCGAATGGCTATGAACTTAGGGTTGTCATAAGAACCGGAAATACCCACACTGAAGATTCCATCATCGCTGAAAGACTCATCGAAACTTCCATTTTCGTTTAACCTAATCACTAGATATTCATAAAAACCGGAATTACTTTTTATTCCTGTCATTACAATTTTGCCATCGATCTGTTGCTTCACGTCCAAGGCCTGATCATTGGTGCCACCGAGATTTAGACTAAAAAATCCAGCAACTGCAAATGTCTCATCTAGGATACCATTGGAATTGAATCGGACAGCAGACACGTGCCCTGGTCCCCCATCGTACCATTGACCACGTCCAACTAAAACAATTTTTCCATCAGATTGCAGGAGTAAAGAGTTGGAATAGTTTGAATTATCAAAAGGAATAGTAGATGCAGTGCCGTTTATTCCGAAACTTGTATCAATACTTCCATCGTCGTTGAAGCGCGTCACGGCTAATCCATCACCACCCCAAGCGCCCAGATGAAATGCATATAACAGTTTCCCATCGGGTTGTATTGCAAGCGCATCAGCTTCGGCGTAAAAAGTCGTGCTGTGAGGCACATCCCCGGATGTGATGCCATCTTCACCAAAAGTATTATCTATACTTCCATCCGGATTCATACGAATCAATGTTGGATAGAAACCACCGTTTACTTGGGCCCTACCTCCTACTACAATCTTTTGATCAGGTTGAATAACAAGTCCGGAACATTGGTCATATCCATTTCCCAGATCAGTAATAGCAGAACCGTTAATCCCAAAAGTTAAATCGAGATCACCAGCAGACTGAGCAGTTGCTATATTGAAGGTTAGACCAAATGTGATCACTGAACAAATCCATTTGAAGACAAAATTTCTTTTCATTTAATTTTTATTATTCTTTAATTTTCTGAGTACTCTGAAGTTGGATTTCAATGGATTTTATTTTTTGGTCCATTGCTTCAATCATTTTTTGTTGTTTCTCAACCAAATCAGTTTTTTCGGTTAGTTCAACCCTTTTCTTTAGCTCATCATTTTCCATCTGCAATGAAATAACCTTTGAATTCAGCTCTTGAACAGAATTGACAAGGGGCATTACAAACTCAGCATAGCGAATGGAATAAAAGTCTGTTTCATTTTCAGGTTTGGTTATTCCAGAAAAATCTTGACCCATTTCATTTAAAACCTTTTCCACATCCTGAGCAAGAAATCCGGTGTATAAAATACCTTCATGGCCTTCAATGAAATTGTATGTAACTGGTTCTAATTTAGTGATAAAGTCGAGTCCAAGTGTTGAAGGGGCAATGTTTTTCTTCAAACGAGCATCACTCAGATTGCTCCATGCTACTTGTCCGCCGATTTGTGTAATGCTAGTATTCCCGACTCGAACTCGATTACTAGCTGTCACAGAAGATTGATATCCAATAGCTGTAGCATTGATGTATGTGCCGCCAGAACCTTCTGCACTGTATCCGAGAAATGTGCATTCGCTGCCTGAGGTTTGGCTTCCACCAGCATCAAAACCTAAGCATACATTGAACGATCCGTTGCCACCTCCAGAATTCATTCCAACATAGGTATTGTCTGCGGCACTTGCCGATCCTGTTCCGGCAGCATAGCCAATTACCACGTTGTTGCCTCCACCACCAGGAGTAGTAAATGTGCCTACGGAAGTATTGTTTGACCCAGGCCCGCTAATACCTGCCTCGCTCCCCACATACACGTTATTGCTTCCACTGGTATTATCTCGACCTGCACGAAAACCTATATAAGTATTATTATCCACATTCACACCATAACTTCCGGCATTCGCTCCGAAATAACTATTCTGATCACCGCTACTTAATCCTAGTCCAGCATTGGAACCGAACGCGGAATTGTTTGACCCTGTGGAAAAATCTTCGCCGCTATTATTTCCAAAACATGAATTGTCGGATCCTGTGGAAATAGCATTCCCGGAATTAAACCCAAAAAAAGAATTGTCGCCTCCGGAGGTAGGTACACCTGCTCCTAAACCAAAACTCATATCCGTGTCATAATCGTTTATGGGTGTCTCTATAAAGACATCCGCTTGATCCACCGTGATCTTTGCTCCAAAGCTAAAACGAACACCTTGATCTAAATATACGTTTTGCCAACGATTGCTCTGATTGCCAAGAGATGATATAGAATTTGCCGGAACCAAACTTGTATTAATGGCAGTATTCAAGAGATTTGACAACTGCATATTCGCATCGTCATTTCCATTCATATCCCCGGCATTTGTAATTGTGTTTCCAGAAATTGAAATTCCTGATCCGGCTTGGAGCACTTCACTCCCGGTGCCAGCTTCCCAATGATCTAGGTCGTAAAACAAAATATTCTTATTTTCTAATGGACCTGTGATAACGTCTGTCAATTCATCTAGACCTAAATTCACATATTCGGCAACAAGTGCATAAGGAACAGCGTTCAAGTCATTAGAACCCATGTCTACATATCCATTGCCAATATTTACCTCTACCTGAAGAAATTGCTGAATGTTTAACCAAACCGCAGAATTGAGTGCGCCTTGCGTTACAGAACCTTCACCTATTGTACAATTCACCAAACCAAATTCATTGGTATTTAGATTTTGAAATTCTTGATAAACAATATCGCCATAAGCTGTCTCGGAGTGAATTGTAAATCGAAAGAAAACGCTTTGATTAGGCAAGATTTCTCCTTGATTATCTCTAACTGCCGCTTGATAATCGAACTTAAATGGCACTTGAGCGCACAATTCAAGTGAATAAAGACTTACAAAAGTGAAGAGCAAAAGAACATTTTTCATTGGAAAAGTATTGTCCGACAAATGACGATTTAGATTCATCTTTTTTACATACCCAAAAAGGGTTAAATCATACCAATCTTTCCTTGATAACCTTGAGGACTGCCTCCGTATTACTATTCACGTGCAATTTTGAGTAGATTCTTTTCATGTGAGATCTTACCGTTTCGAAAGCGAGATCAAGGTCATCTGCTATTTGCTTGTAGCTCTTTCCTTCGGCGAGCAACAATAATATTTCTTTTTCTCTATTGGTAAGCTGGTAATCTACCTGTGGCTCTCGGCTCAGATGTTTACTAAACAACTCAAGAACTCTTTTAGCAACAAAGGAGCTCATAGGCGCACCACCGTTCAGAACATCATCAATGGCTTCTATGTACTTGGTAGGTGATGTTTTTTTCAAAATGTATCCCGAAGCTCCTGCACATACTGCTTTGAATATGCTGTCATCATCCTGAAAAACAGTCTGCATCAATACCTTCATTTCAGGAAAATCCTTTCGAATAATACTGAGTGCTTCAATGCCCGAAATTCCTGGCATCTCAATGTCCATAAGTATCACATCAGGTTTGCTCGCCAACAGACATTCACGAAGGTCAGAACAGTCGCTGAAGGCTCCAGAACAAGTATATCCCTTGGTTGAATTCAATAAAAATGTCAGGCTTTCGCGCAACTGTTTATTGTCTTCAAAAATGGCTACCCTAGTTTCCGTTGGAGTCATAATATATTCTGTATTCGCAAAGTAAAGGCCGAAAAAGCCATCGACAATTACCCAATATGGGTTAGTCGAACTTTAAATAATACTGAAGTTCCAACCCCTTCTTTAGAATCTATATTCATTTCGCCTTTCAATTTTGATATTCTCATTTTGATATTATCCAATCCATTTCCCTTCTGAATAGTACTTACATCAAAGCCAACACCATTGTCCTTTACTTCCAAAATGAGATGATGTTGCTCGCTTTTTACAGATACTTCTATCTTCGAACACTGACCGTACTTTATCGCATTGTTGAGCGACTCTTTGAATACAAGATATATATCCTTCTTGTACTCCATGTTTACCTTTATTTCTTCTAATGAAGGATCGAAATGAAACATAAGTACAATTTCCAAAGGGCTACACATTTCTTTTGAGAAACTTTCCATTTTATTTCGCAAGTCACCCAGCTTTTCATTTCCAGGTTTAATAGCCCACACCATATCGCTCATAGAATCCACGATTAGTCCGGCATTGTCACTTATTTTTCTGAGCAATGGACTAGCCTTCTCATCATTGCCAATTGCTATTTCGCTGTACATCCGAATACTACTTAATGTAGAACCTATGTCGTCGTGAAGATCACTTGCAATCTTTTGTCTGATCCACTCCACTTTAAGTCTCTGATTCTGTCGGTATCTAACGATCAAGTATATCAATCCCAGAAAAAGCATGGCCATTCCTGTTAGAAACCACCAAGTTCTGTAAAATACTGTACTGACGTGAATCCTGAGTATCTGAAACTCTTCCGGCCAAACACCATCTGATGTAGTGGTTTTAAATTTTAGCACATAATCACCACCAGGTAAATTCGTAAAAGTCAAATTTCGGTTTTTTCCATTGAAAATCCAGTCATCATTTAAACCCTCAAGCATGTATGCGTAACGCATATTTTCTTGATTCAAATATTCAAATGTGTTCAGCGTAATGTTCAAGAAGTTCTGATCATGATTGAGTGATAAATAATCATCAGAAATAACAGACAAACTCATGATTTCATTGAGTACTCTAAGTTCAGTGATGTGTGCTTTAGGATGAAAAATGAGTTGCTCAATGTTTTCAGGCTTGAACATTACTACTCCTTTTAGTGAAGCCATGCACAAAAAACCATCATGTGTTTTAAAGGAGTGCTGAAAGTGAAAAGAATTTGTAGGCAAACCATGATGCACATCGAAGTATTCGGCTTCTTCCGTAATTGTGTTGTATCGAATCATTCCTGTACTTCCTGTAAACCAGAGCACTCCGGCCTGATCTTTCCACATATTCCCAACAACCAAAGGAGGCGGGTTGTCGCCAAAATCTACCACTACAAATACCCCGGAACGCTTATTGAATTTTATTAAACCACCCAAGGATCCGATCCATATCAGTGAATCATCGTTGAGCATGTCGAGTGTTGTATTGCGCGATGCTTCATCATGAGAAAATAGTCCAATGTGTTTGCGTATGCGACTCTCCGTTGGGTGGTATTCAACGATGTCACCGTTTCCAACTGCGATCCACAACACATCATTCTTATCAATTGCCAATCCTCTGTTACCTTCTTTAAACACCTCTTTAATTTCTGCCGTTTCGATCCAATTGTAGAATATCTCAGTATCCACATTATATCTGCAAAGACCTTTATTTGTACAGAGATATATGTCACCATTGCTTGTTCTTTGAATGTCATACACGAAGCCACCGCACAATGTCAAAGGATTCTTGATGTCGGGATAGTAGTTAATGGACTTACCTGATTTAAAATCATACCTTGTTAGTCCTTTGGCCGTTCCAATAAGCATAAAACGATCATCAACATTTAAGAGCGATCTAATTGAGTTATTTGAAAGGACTTCATCTGTTTTAGTTTCATTTCTCAATGCAGAAAAAACTTGGTTCTTCCTATCGAGAATAGAAATTCCGTCTGTGGTTCCTACCCATAAACTATTGTCAATTCCCTCGGCAAAAGTCCTTGTCCAGTTGCTCAATAGACTTTCGTCTGTTTCCGCATCACTTATTCCGTCGGATCTTTGATAGTTGATGAATGATTGCCGAATGATATTAAAATACAAAATTCCAGAGGTATGCATTGCCAACCAAATGGTTCCTTGATTATCCACATACATACTTCTCGCAGAACGCGTATTATCAAATGCCGTTATTCCGGGAACATCTTTGAGGTGAATAAAAGAATTTGAACTTCGATCGTAAAGTGATAGTCCAGAAAGACTGCAAGAAACCCAAAGATTGCCTTGGTTATCTAGCATTATTTCAGATAGCTCGTTTTGCACGTCTCCCCTTTCATACAAATTCAATTCGGTGTAAGTATAAAGTGTCTTTTGCGCAATGTCTCGTCGCTCAATGGTTCCATCGCCATAGGAGGTGACGACATCCCCGTTGATATCTACTAAAACATTTTGAACTCTATTGGAGTAAATTTTTTCCCACTCGTTGGAGGAGGTTTTCCAAATTACAGGAAAAAGACCTTTGGAATCTAATCTCCAAAGTCCATCATTTGCAGTTGCTACAAACAGGTATTCATCACGGAAAAACAAATCCAAAATCGCGATGCTATCCAATTTAGAAAGTAGAGGTTGCAAAGTTGAAATGGGCCTTAAATAGTCGTTTGATGCCTCCTTCGCATATAAACCATTTGCGGTTCCAACCCAAAGATTTTGATTTTTATCTTCTCCCAAACAATTCACTATCATGTCGCCTTCCGACATGTGCGGTAGATAATAATTTCGGAAATTC
The DNA here is from genome assembly GCA_034439875.1 of Flavobacteriales bacterium. GTDB lineage: Bacteria > Bacteroidota > Bacteroidia > Flavobacteriales_D > Sanyastnellaceae > JAWXBG01. Next base: position 4,999 of record JAWXBG010000221.1, on the reverse strand, counting down.
TGATTTTCGTAGTCATATCGGGCGAGCCCATCAGCGGTTCCAAACCACAAATCACCTTTTGAATCGCAGTAGCTATCAAGAATTCCATTTGCACAAATGGAGAGACTGTCTTCCAAATTATTCTGAAAAACTTGCATTTCAAATCCATCATAACGATTCAAACCAGCCCTTGTGCCAAACCACATATAGCCTATCCGATCGCGCACAATGGTGTGAACAAAATCATAGGAAAGTCCATTGGAAGAGGTCACCTGTTGAAACTTGATTGTTCCCAACTGAGCATGAATATCAGAAAACGCAGCGAGAAATACCAGCACTAGCACCACGCAAACCCGAAAGACTTTCACGATCATTCTGCACCCAAAATTCATGAACCAATAATAGGCAGAAAAGACAGTTCTTCAAAGGATCGCCTTGCGTGCATAGAAACCCATGAAGTCAATCATGAGAATACAAAAGACATAAATACCCTTGATACATTTGCTAGGCATGCTGGAGTTTAAGCAAAGTTATTTCAGGCCAAATGCCCACTCTCCCTGGAAATCCAAGGAATCCGAAACCACGATTTACATAAAGGTTTTGATCGCCTTCAGAATAGAGACCACCCCAGCGTTTGTAGCGCATTCTTGCGGGAGAAAACTTAATATTGAGACTTGGTATTTCTACTCCAAACTGCATTCCGTGGGTGTGTCCGGCCAATGTGAGGGCAATATTTTTTTTGCCCATTACTTCTTTTTCCCAATGACTAGGATCATGAGAAAGGAGGATTTTACAATCCGAATCTTTCACTCCGCTCAGAGATTTTTTCAGGTCGCCATATTTCGCAAAACCACTCCCCCAATTTTCCATTCCCACTAGAGCAATTTTTTGACCATCGTGTTCGAGGTATGTACTTTCATTTCTGAGTAGTGTGAATCCCATTCTTTTCTGAATGTTTATGAGGGTCTGTAGATTCATTTTCTTATCGTTTTCATTGCTCCATTCTGCATAATCGCCATAGTCGTGATTTCCAAAAATGGAATACTTTCCATGACGCGCTTTTATAGAGCCAATGATGTCAACCCAGGGTTCAGCTTCGGCTGCGTAATTGTTTACCATATCACCGGTAAAAAAGATGTAATCCGCATCCAATTTGTTGATCATGTCTACAGCCCGCTGCACTTCATCGTAATTATCGAGAAATGAACCAAGGTGTAAATCAGAAATATGCACAATTCGCGCTCCTGCAAAAGCATCCGGTAAGCCCCGCAGAGCCACATCTTGTTCAATCACCCTAAAAGCATATTTCCCCCTGGTAACACCATACAACAAACCTCCAAAAACCAGCATGGACGCTCCTGCTCCTATTTGAGTTAAAAACTGAAAACGATTGATGTGCTCCACTGGTTCCGACTTCACTTTTGCCGCTACGAATGAACCTCCAAGCCTCAGCAAATGCCCTATGTCTTCTATCGCATGAAAGCCAGCAAAAAATAGTTTTGGCAAGAAAAAGACAAAGGCAAAACCTGTCACAAAATACATGAAGCCATACATCTTATTGCCCATGAAATAATCGAAGCCCAATGCCAACGTGACAAAAAGAGCAAGGGTGATTGCAGTAGGAATCCAGTAGAGCAACCTTCCCAACTTGCGAGCTCCCTCGGTCCATGACTGAGAAATCAACCAGAATCCCTTATAGCTGTATAGATCAACAATTATAATTAGTCCCGCTATGACACTCAAAAAAATTAAAAATCTACTCATAATTCGATAAGAAAGGGTAAAGGTATTGATCCTAACAATGATCAACATGATAAGTTGTTTAATTGAACATCTAAAAAATGTTTAATTTTTAGCTGTCGTAGAATATGCGTCTCCTGATTCTATCGGGCCTTGATGCTCTGCAAGTCCTATTTGGTAAGGTATTTTGCGGGATTTAATTATACTATAAGCCCGTAATACATTACTTTTGGAAAAGGTAAAAGGGGTTTTTGAGGATTCCTTGAATTGAAAAAAAATGTCTTTGAATTGTTTTTGGCCCATTCCTTGCGATCTTGCCTGCAAAATCAAATACCTCAAAGCAAAATGAAAAAAGTTGTTTTTACCTTGATGTTGCTGGCGATCTCAACCATGGGTTTCAGCCAGATTTATGAGTTCTATCAAATGACCACTGTAGAATCAGTGGTTCCCGGTGGACTTGGACGAAGTAGGATGATTCTCACCAATGAAAGTGGTGAAATGCAGGACGTGAAAATGGAGAATTTCTTCAGCCTAGTAGGAATTAACTTCCAAAATATCCGTTTCAATGACCAAATGATTGGCGATAAACTCGGAGACTTATCTGAAGAGGGTTGGGAGTTGTCGAATGTATCGAGTGCTGCCTACGGACACGAATCCAGCACGGGTATATTTATTACCCGCTACCTTTTCAAGAGACCTAAAAAATAAAAATTGATGTCATAAAAAAAGCCCCTTTTAACAGGGGCTTTTTCATTTGTAAGAATTCTATTTAGAGATTTCCTTAATCTACTTTTTCAACTTTAATCAATTCCACATCGAAGATCAGTGTAGCACAGCCCGGAATGGTGCGAGAACCATTTTGCCCGTAGGCCAACTCGTAAGGAATATAAAATGTAGCCTTTCCTCCTTCCTTTAGTAATTGCAATCCTTCGGTCCATCCTTTTATAACTTGGTTGAGACCAAAAGTAGCCGGCTGACCTCTGTCCACAGAGCTATCGAATTTAGTACCATCCAATAATGTGCCTGTGTAATGAACCGTTACTTTGTCATTCGTGTCTGGTGAAATACCGGTGCCCTCTTTAGTTGTCTTATATTGCAGACCACTAGGCGTTGTAATCACACCTTTTTCTGTTTTGTTCTTCGCCAAAAAATCTGCACCTTCTATCTTGTTCTCCTCTTTCGCTACCTCTTGCATTCTTTTACTTTCGGCACTTGCATATTTTCCAGCTTCCCCTGCATCGAGTATTGCTTTTCCTTCAAGTTGATCTTTCAATCCGGTCATTAACTGATCCATGTCAACTTCCACTATGCCTTTTTTCTTCAATTCTTCAGCAAGTGTTATTCCAAGGGCATAACTAACGCTATCGCGGTGAGTTAGTAGTTTTGCTTTCGATTGCGCCAAAGCCGCAGTTCCCATGAGAGCCGCAATGGCCAAGACTGTAATTTGCTTAAATTTCATTTCGTTGTTCGTTTGATATTGGTTTTACTTTTTTTTCTTTGGCGGGATTCTTCTTGAAAATACCCAAAGGTCTGAACTCGACAATTTATCATTATACTCGTAGCCCTCTGAGTGAAATCCCTTCAGATCTTCTGCCTCTGTGATACGCTCTTCAATCATGTACCGTGCCATCATACCACGAGCCTGTTTTGTAAAGGTCATCACCGTTACAAATTTATCATTTTTCAACTCTTTAAACTCACATGTTATCACCTTTCTATTCAACACTTTAAGTGGAATGGCTTTAAAGTATTCCGATGAAGCAAGGTTTACAAGTACATCCTTTTCCTTCATTTCATGAGCCAGGGAATATGCAATTTTGTCGCCCCAGAACTTATATAAATTCGACAGTTTACCGCTGTACGAAAATGGTGTGCCCATCATTAATCTGTATGGTTGCATCAGGTCCAGAGGCTTTAAAATACCATAGAGACCGCTCAGAATTCGCAGATGCTTTTGTGCGAATACGAGATCGGGCTTTGACAAGGTCGTTGCACTCAAACCACGATATACTTCTCCACTGAAAGTAAGGGCTGCCTGCTTCGCATTTTCAGGCGCAAACGGTCGATGCCATTCCATATAGCGACGTTTGTTTAAGTCTGCAAGGTCTTTACTTAGATCCATCAATTCTCCCACTTTTGAGGCAGGGAGCTTCTTTAGCTTGATCATCAGTTTTTCTGCATCATCAAGCATTTCGGGCATAGAATGGAGAACAGATGGATATTTTGTTTCCGTTTCCATCAACTTAGCAGGAGAAATTACAGCTATCATATTGCAAAGGTAGAACGCACTGCCTTCTTTAAACCAACAAAAAAATTACTGTAAACCTTGGCTATCCATAAAGTCGCCCAAAGCGTTTCGAATTGCAGTGAACATCATATCAGCTTGCAACTCATATCCCTCTTTGGTGAGGTGTATCAAATCAGAAGAAGCCAGACTTGCGTTCTTCCATTTAGTAATAGAGCCAAGTCCGCCCATTACATCAAAAAGATCATAAACAGCACCTCCATGCTTTATAGCCAGTCGACGCATCGTTTCCTGCACTTTAATGGCGTTTTTGTTGGGATATCTCTTTTGGTAATAGGTGTCGTTATTGGTAATAAACAAAAAAGCACAGTCTGGATTTACCGATCGAATTATACTGACTAGTGAGTCGTAACGCGCCTCGTATAAAGCTGAATTGAAATCTCCTTCTGGAACATTGGCATCATTTACACCAATACCAAAAACCACGACATCCGGATTTATTCCATTCATCTGTTTTTGGAAATCTTCACCTCTCAAATAACTGTATGTACCAGCGCCATTAACACCTATCGCATTGTACGTTACACCGGGCATTGCATTCTTTTCACTCAATCCAAGGTAAAATCCCTGTAGCAGAAATGAGCCGACTTCAAGGTGTTTTTTGGAGAAAGTCATTCGCAAGGTATCAGTCAATTCTGACAGAGAGAATTCAGTGTAACCATGTTTCCGGATATGTTTGTGAGTGAATGAAACGCTATCCACTTGCATATTCCAGGAGTCCATGTTATCGGCAGGTGTAAAGAGCCTTACTACATCAAATTTTCTTGAAATAGTGTCGTGGTTTGTAACCCAAAGTTTTATAGAAACAAGGCTATCTGATGTGCTCGCATTGATTCCTGAAACACCCCATTCACAATTATCGGTACTGAGAGCACTTCTGCAACCTTTCCAATTGCCGGTCCACTGACAACGAACACTTCTCGGACTGTTGGTGCCTGCTATTTTGTATGGAAAAACAAATCCGGGTTCAGCTTC
>JAWXBG010000220.1:0-25844 GCA_034439875.1 Flavobacteriales bacterium | reverse complement strand
CTCTAAGAGGACGATCGAGTCGAGCACGCGCGTATTGAGTTAGTTGCTCTCTGTTCATGCCAATAGGTAATCCGGGTTGAAAACTTTGTTGCACAAATTCAAGAGCCTCATCCAAAGCGCCTGCTTGCTGCGAATCAAGCGCATCAAGTAATCTGAAAACTCTATTTCTTGTATGAAGGAGCAGGCCTCCGAGTGCTTTCTTATAAAAAATGGTGTCCTTCACTTGATCGCGAGTCGTGATATTGTCTATGTTCTTAATAAATACTACTGAGGCATCTAGATTTCCAAGATTTTCGAGTAAAGCTCCATGTCCCGCTGGTCTGAAAATAATTTCGCCGTTTTGATACCTTGCAAGTTGATTTTCTTTTGTCAGTGCAGGCAGATCAGTAGAAGAACATTGATGGCTGAACGAAATTTCGAAGGGATCGAAAGGATATCGACTTACTATTTCCTCAACTGCTTTTCTGATCAAATTCTCGTGTGAATTTGAAATAGTGAAATGCACACGACATTTTCCTTGTCCTTCGCGAGAGTATAGTAGACTTTCGGAAAGCTGCTCTTCAAAAGCAGTGGTTTCTTGCCTACCGTATTTATGGAAAATCACAAGACCCTTTGGGAAATCTGAATAACCCAAACCATTCTCGTTTAAAATGGCATTAAAAATCACCTGCCAGTCATTGTCATTGATCAATTGCTGAAGTGAAATATTTTTTTCCGCAAGTTTCTTTTCGAGAGAGTGAACGAATGGGAAAGATTTGAAGTGAAGAATAAATTCTTCGGCGTCATGATTTAGGTTATCGGGGCTGTAGTGATGTAAATGTCTGAACATTCTGCTGGCAGCTCCGCTAGCTGGCACAAATTTCACAATGCTCTCGGTCCTTGCAAATTCTTCAAAAATTTCGAGGTATTTATGACTCTCCGCAGCATTCAACGATATGATTCCATCACCGCTTGTGCATGGCCTTTCAAGCTTGAGCAGAGCATTGCCATGCATAAAAAGATTGAATTGGCCTTGAATTTTTTCATGGGAAATACCTCTAGCGTTGAGAGATTCGATATCGTTGGCGGAGAGTAACATCAGATTGCAAAAATAGAAAAACCGCCCCCCTCAGAGCATTGCTCTTCGAAGAGGCGGCCCTCCACCCTATATCAATGTAATGCGACGGGCTTAAACCGGTCGCTGCAAAACTTCCTCTAACTGATGAAGCACACAGTCGCAGTTTTCTTTCACACGCGACACCAGTATAGGAAGGTTTTCTAAATTTCGTAGGTGTTTACTGTCTTGTTCGATCTGTAGAATATCTGTTTCCAGATCTCTGATCCCAAGCATAGATATAGAGCTTTTGGCTTTATGGGCCAATGGATGTAGCGACAGGAGTTCATTTTTCCTGACACATTCTTCCATTTCTTTTACGTATTCGGGTACTTGTTGGAGAAAAAGTGAAATGATATTATTTATCATTTCCTTGTTTCCCTGAAAGACCTGATTGAGATACGATAAATCGTATCGCACCATAGGGGTATTCAGTTGCATTATGTTAGAGTTAGGTTCAATTGATACCTGATTGACCATTGAAAAGTTTCATTTTTGTGAAATAAATTTATATTTCGTTGAAATACAGTATTTAAGGAAAGGATTCGAAGGCTTCATGAAGTGCAATGCATTCATGGATTTGGTTGGATAGATCGCAATGGGCCACTCAGCTCTTCGAAACCGCTGTATATCGTTATATTCGTGGGCTATTAGAAAAGCGCCTGCAGAATTAGTCTATGAAAAGTGTTTTAGTAACCGGTGGAGCCGGTTTTATAGGATCGCACACTGTGGTGGAACTCTCACAAGCTGGATTCCGTCCGGTGATTCTCGATGATTTCTCCAATGCCGATGATCGTGTCTTAGATGGTTTGAATAAGATTTTGGGCACAGATATTCCTGTTTATCGCGTCAATTGTCTCTCGCAAGGTGATTTGGAAGAAGTAATAGAAAAGGAGAAAATTTCGAATGTCATCCATTTTGCAGCTTTCAAAGCAGTGGGAGAATCGGTGCAAGAGCCGCTGAAATATTATCACAATAATGTAGGTTCGTTGATTTCCTTGCTCAAGGCAATGGAAACTAAAGGAGTGAAAAGAATTGTGTTTTCTAGTTCATGCACGGTATACGGCCAGCCAGATATATTGCCTGTTACAGAAGAGTCTCCCATTCTTCCGGCAACCTCGCCTTATGGTTATACAAAACAAGTTTGTGAGCAATTGCTCAAAGATTACGTGGCTGCTCAAAATGGATTTCAGGCGGTTATTTTAAGATATTTTAATCCGATAGGTGCTCATCCTTCAGGCTTTATTGGTGAGTTGCCCTATGGTACACCCAATAATCTCGTACCTTTTATTGCACAAACTGCTGCAGGTTTGTACCCAGAACTCACCGTGCATGGCGGCGACTACAATACTATTGACGGTTCATGCCTTCGAGACTACATACATGTCTGCGATCTGGCGAATGCACATGTGCGCTCTTTGCAGTGGCAAATGGACAATTCCGATTCTTTTGAGATTTTTAATTTAGGACAAGGCTTTGGGAATAGTGTGCTTGAAGTGATTCATGCATTTGAAGAGGCAACAGGGCAGAAGGTCAATTATCGAATAGGCCCCAGAAGATCGGGAGATGTTGAAAAAATATGGGCTGACATACAAAAGGCAGATAGAATTTTAGGTTGGAAATCGAGCTATACGCTTGGTGAAGCGCTTAGACATTCTTGGAATTGGCAGAAATATATTTCGGGCAATTAAAATCATCTTTTTGCGTTGTGCAGCGCTGTATCCTTTTTTCAATTTCATTCGTCATAATAAAAAAGAAGGAGTTTATACCAATTCTGATTATAAAATAGTCCACCCTGCATTGCGCTTAGGAAGTCTGTTTTGGGTAATTCGCTGCAGGATATTGCATGCATGAAGTGGTAAATGCCTGTGGAGTAGCTCCTTTTGGCCTAAGAAGTGAAACGGTATTGGACTATTACAAATACATATACGGTATTGGTTATTTTTGCCCTCCGAAAAAATGAAAAGAACACTTTGGTTTTCTCTCTTGCTCTCGCTCATCCTTACATCGTGTAGCGAATACTCGAAAGTGCTGAAAAGTACCGATTTGGAGTACAAATATTCTATGGCTGTGGCCTATTACGATGCAGGGGAGTGCTTCAAAGCTTTGCCAATTCTCGATGAGCTGATATCATTGACACGAGGTACTCAACGCGCCGAAGATGTGTTTTACTATTATGCAAAATCGCATTTCTGCACGAAGGACTATTACTTGGCAAACTACTTTTTCAAGCAGTTTGCCCGTACTTGGTCTACTTCTCCGAGAGCAGAAGAATGCCTTTTCTTGGCTGCCATTTGTAGTGCCCGTCTCTCGCCAGAGAGCAGTTTGGACCAGACTGATACCAAGGCCGCGCTGGATGAATTCCAACTTTTCATCGATTCATATCCCAACAGTGCACTCCGCGATTCGTGTAACAACATGATGCAGCGTTTGGATATGAAATTGGAGAACAAAAATTTTGAAATCGCGAGGCTCTATGAGAAAACCCTGAAATTCAAGTCTGCAAGTCTGGCTTTAAAAGGTTTTTTGAAGGATTATCCGGATAGTCGCTATAAAGAAGAAGCTATGTATCTGATAATCAAGTCGGATTTTGAATATGCAGAGCGAAGTATAGAAACCAAGAAACTAGAAAGATATAGGGCCGTATTAGAATCTTACCTTACATTTGCGACCCTTTTCCCTGAGAGTAGATGGCTCAGGCAAGGAGAGAGCTATTACCTGCGAAGCCGGAAGCAGGTTGAAAGATTAACCACCGGAGAGATACAATAAAATGAGCAATTTCAAGACAAGCAACGCTGCAAAGACTACAATCACCAGAAACACAAATGATCTGGATGCGAAATTAGAGGGTAATCTATTTGAAACCGTAGTTCTTTTGACTAAGCGTGCAAATCAGATAAGCAGAGAAATGAAAGAAGAACTCAACCAAAAACTGGAAGAGTTTACTTCCCATCAGGACAACTTGGAGGAGATATTTGAGAATCGTGAGCAAATTGAGATCTCAAAATTCTATGAGAGATTGCCAAAGCCAAATGCAGTGGCCATTCAGGAATTAATAGAGGACAAAATCTATTATCGCTACCCAGAAGAACCACAGAGCAACTAATCTCGATAAGAATTAAATAGGATATACAGGAAAGATGGCATTGCCATCTTTCTTTGTTTACAGGAAAACACAAGCAATTTCAGAATCAATTTGCCAAACATATTTCAGAACTTTACAGAATGTTAGCCGGAAAAAAAATTCTGCTCGGAGTTACCGGAAGTATTGCCGCATATAAAGCTGCCTACTTGGTCAGATTATTGATCCAAACGGGCGCTGAGGTTAGAGTTATGATGACTCCCGGCGCAATTGAATTTGTAAGTCCACTCACATTTGCAACCCTAAGTGGCAATCCGGTTGTTTCCGATTTTACAGAAAATAAGAATACGGGCGAATGGACTCGTCACGTGGAGATGGCCCAATGGGCAGATTTGATAGTTATAGCGCCACTCACAGCCAATACGATAGCGAAAATGGTAATGGGTCAATCCGACAATTTTTTATTGGCTACATACATGAGTGCCGAATGTAAAGTGATGATCGCTCCGGCCATGGACAGAGAGATGTATGCTCATCCAGGCACATCCGAAAACTTGAAAAAGCTCAAGGAATTTGGCCACATCATTGTGGAACCTACCCATGGTTCTCTTGCCAGTGGACTAATGGGAAAGGGTAGGATGGAGGAACCGGAAGAGATTTTAGATGAAGTAATTCGATTTTTTCATCCGGCATTGCCTTTAGAAGGCAAACATTTTATTGTAACCGCTGGCCCAACCTATGAAAAGATTGACCCAGTGCGTTTTATTGGCAACTATTCTTCAGGAAAAATGGGCTTTGCGATTGCCTTGGCGCTTGCTTCTAAAGGTGCGAGAGTGCAGCTTATTTGCGGACCTGTGAACTCATCAATTCAGCACCCATTGGTGGTGCGAACAGATGTGGAAAGTGCTGAGCAAATGCACAAAGCGGCAACCGAATTATGGGCGAAAATGGATGGGGCAATTTTGGCAGCGGCCGTGGCAGATTTTAAGCCTTCCACGAACTCCGACAAAAAGATTAAGAAGGAGAACGCTGAATTGCTGATCAAACTAGAAAAGACACCAGATATAGCTGCTTCACTTGGAAAGAGCAAAAAGGACGATCAAATTCTTGTGGGCTTTGCTTTGGAAACCGACAATGAGCTTGAAAATGCCAAGTCCAAGCTCGATCGAAAAAATCTAGATATGATTGTTTTGAATTCGCTCAATGATAAGGGTGCTGGCTTTGCTTCCGAAACCAACAAAATCACCTTAATTTGGCCCGGCAATAAAAGCCATGTATTTGGGTTGAAGAGCAAGTCGCAAGTGGCTGTCGACATAGTTGACGAACTGATCAAATTAGTGAAAAAATGAAGAAGCTGTTTTTAACACTTAGCATGATTCTCTTGGCATTTGGATGGAATGCCCAAGAACTCAATTGCAATGTTTCGATTATTCGTCCGCAGGTAATGATATCCGGTCCAGAGATTTTCGAAACCATGGAGAATAGCATCCAAGAGTTTTTGAATGGTCGACGTTGGACAAATGACAACTGGAATACCGATGAACGCATCGACTGTACCATTCAAATCACGATCGAACAACAGGTTAGTCAGCGAGATTTTAAAGGAACCATTCAGGTTGGAAGCAGCAGACCTGTTTATAATAGCGATCAGAATTCTCCTGTATTGTCAATCAATGACCGGGACTTTCAGTTTTCTTATCAGGAGAATACTCTAATTCAATGGAGCAATGATCAGCACCGCGATAACTTGTCTAGCACGCTTGCGTTTTATGCCTACTTGATTTTGGCAATGGATTATGACACTTTCTCGCTCGAAGGTGGCACAGACTACTACCTCTTGTGTCAAACTATTGTGAACAACGCTCAAAATGCTCCCGAAGCAGGTTGGCGTGGAAATGAGAAGAGCCAGCAAAACAGATATTGGATTATTGAGAATATTTTGAGTCAGACTTTCAAACCCTTGAGAACTTGCCTTTACCAATACCATCGTCACGGTTTCGATAAACTATATGGAAGCGATGTTCCGGCTGCTCGAAATACCATTGCAGAAGCTATTTTGGAACTAAAGAACATTCATAAAGTTCGTCCCTCCAGTTACAATATGCAGATATTTTTCTACGCGAAAGCTGATGAATTAGTAAGTTTGTTCAAGCCGGTAGAAGTAGTAGAAAAGCAACGCGTATACGATTGTCTGAAGCAAATCGATCCCGGAAATATTAATAAATACGAGGGAATGATGAATTAGTGAAAGTGAACTAACGATGTTTAGAATCGGTTTCACTTTCGAGATTTATTATCAAACTGGAATCAATGCTCCAACAGATTACTGTATCCAACTACGCTCTCATTGAACACGTTCAATTGGATTGGTCATCCGGCCTTACAGCTATTACGGGGGAAACAGGCTCCGGCAAAAGTATCTTGATAGGTGCGCTCGGTTTGTTGCTTGGCGAGCGTGCGGATTTGAAAACGTTAGATCTAAGAGATAAGAAGTGTGTTGTGGAAGCTGTTTTTGATGTAAGAAAAGCTGGTCTTTCGGTTTTTTTTCAGGAAAATGATCTCGATGCAGACGACTATACAACTGTGCGACGAGAGATTACAGCTTCAGGAAAAAGCAGGGCATTTATCAACGACACTCCTGTTTCGTTGCAATTGCTCAGGGAATTGAGCAGTCATCTTGTAGACATCCATAGCCAACATGAGAATCAACTTTTAGGCAGACCCGGTTTTCAATTTGATGTGCTCGATCAAGTGGCTGCGCATCAGCAAGTGTTGACAGAATATCGGTCTGCATTTCAGGAGTGGAAGGATCTTCGAGACGAATTGGAATCAACCATTGAACGCGAAAGGCAATTGCGTTTAGATGCCGACTACATGAGATTTCAATTGGAAGAACTGACGAGATTGCCTCTCGAAAAATTGGATTCAAATAAAATGGAACAAGAACTGGAAACTCTTCAAAATGCCGAGGGGATAAAACAGGTTTTAGCGAAGTCATCAGAAATGTTGGATGGTGATTCGGGCGTTTCATCTAGTTTGATTTTGGTAAAGAATAATCTTTCCAAATTCGCTTCTGTAAATGGCGAATTGGACTCCTTTCACAAACGTTTGGAAAGTCTGTGTGTGGAAGTTCGAGATCTTTCTGAGGAACTTAGTTCTTATGCCGATGGGGTTGAATTCGATGAAGAGAGAATTCAGAATCTTACAGAACAATTCAATCAGTTGAATCAATTGCTGTTGAAACATCGCGTTGAGACATCACAAGATTTAATATTGCTGAGAGAATCTATCTCGGGCAAACTGAATACGATTGATCATTTGGATGAGCGTATTACCAATCTCAAGAGCAGACTAGCTATTTGCGAAAAATCAGTAGAAGCTCATTCAATAAAATTAACAAAAGGTCGAGTGAAGGCTGCCACCAAACTTGAATCGGATGTGCTGAAATATTTTTCAGAAACAGGATTATTACACGCCGAACTCAAGTGCAAGATCGAATCTTCGGATTCCTACACTTTGTTTGGCAAGAATAAGATTCAATTTCTTTTCAGGGCGAATAAAGGTGGATCATTACTTCCCGTTGGTCAAGTGGCCTCGGGTGGTGAAATGAGTAGAGTAATGTTGGCGTTGAAATCGCTCGTAAGCAAATACAAGAGTCTTCCTGTTCTAATATTGGATGAAATAGATCAGGGAATCAGTGGTGAGGTGGCAAACAAGGTAGGTCTATTGCTAAAAGAAATGAGCGATAAAATGCAAGTCATTTGTATCACACATCTTCCACAAATAGCAGGTAAAGCTCAGAATCATTTTAAAGTTCTCAAAGAGGTACGCGGCAATTCAACGGTCACTTCAGTGAGAAATCTAAAGTCTGACGAAAGGGTTGAAGAACTTGCAGAAATGCTTGGCGGCAAAAACATCAGCACAGCTACTCGCCAGAGTGCGCGAGAGCTTTTGGGAGCCGGATAAAGTATTTCTATCTACTTTTTTAGAACGCCAAGTCCACACCAAAGGCCGGAAGTATCGGAAGTTGATCTATGCGTTGACCAGTTACACGGTCAATGTAAAACACATTTTCTCTGTTGTAAACATTGGTAATACCCAAATTCAATTCCAATTCCATCTTGTTTTTAAATGTTTGACTTCTTCTCAGGTTGATGTCCATACGATGGTAATACGGCAATCTTCCTTCATTGAGTGGGGCAAACTGAATTCCTAATTCTGACGGATTGACAATGATGTAGTCTGATGCAATTCCTTCCGAAATACCGGGAGGTTGATAATATCCTTGTGTTTGAGTAAAAGGAAGACCGCTACCCATATTCCACTTGGCACTGAATTCATAGTTTTTCTTCTTGCCAAATTTTTGAGAAAGAACAATATTCACGTTATGAGTTCTGTCGAATACTGGATTATACCAACGGTTTCCATCCCATCTGTCTACATTACCTAGAGAATATACAAACCAGAAGTATGTATTTTTTTCTTCGTACTTCATCACCATATCTACTCCCATTGCAAATCCGGTTTCAATAATAAAGTCTTTTCTCAAGATGTCAGGACGATCAGCATTTGCGGCATCATCAGCGAAAATCTTATTTCTGTTGATATTAGTTACTTGTCTAAAATCACGATAGTAACCTTCTACATTCAGATTCCACTTTTCGGTAAGGTCAAACTCGAAACCTACTATATAATGTATTGCAGCCTGAAGCGGATTATTCACTGCGCGAGTGTTTCCGTTGGGCAATGTCACATCATCTTGCAAGTTGGCAGGGCTGGCCAAAAATCCGTAGAAAAGATTGATTACATCGCGATCGCTGTTGGTTGCAATCAAGTTCTGAGTGTAATAGCCCGTAGCCAATTTGAAACGAAGACGTTCAGTTGCTTTGTATTTAAAACCAAGTCGAGGCTCCGGAGAAAATACAGACAACGAACCATAGAACTGCAGACGCAATCCAGGTTCTAAAACGAATCTCTTGCGATTGATTTTGTATGTAAAGAAGCCATTTAATTCAGAAGTGCTTTCTGATGATCCTACTTGAACTCCGAGGGGATTGAAGGTTTGAAAATCTGTTTTGAAACCAACTACTTCAATACCATATTTCAATACGTCATCTTTGATGTTGTATTTAAAATCTAATCCAAAGTTGAAACTGTTGATGCTACTGTAGCGATCCGGTACTGTGGGTTCTTGTAATCTGACTTCGTAACTACTCGTTGCAAAGTTTCCGCTAATAAGTACAGAAGATCCTGTAGGCAGAACTACGAAGTTTCCTCCAAAACCTGAGTTGGCCCAAGAAAAATTGGCCAGTGCTTGAAAATTTGAAACATCGTCGGTAAAAGAAAATCCAAATAGGTTCAATTTGGATCCATTGGCACCCGAAAAGGAGAGCTTTCCATATAAGTCGGTGAAATTGAAAGGCAAGCCATCACCATCATTAATATATGGATACAGCTTTTTTGAAGTTTCCTCCAAATACGAACGCTTGGCTGATAGCACGAAGGAGATGCCACCACCTTTTTCTCCCAGTTTTTTTAAGGGACCTTCAATAAGTGCTTTGCTTCCAAAGGGACTAATACCGATTTTCCCATCCAACTTCCTTTTATTGCCATCACGTGTAGTAATGTCCATAATAGAGGAAATTCTCCCACCATATTGAGCTCCAAAACCACCAGTATAGACATCCGCATTGGCGAGAATATCAGTATCAAATACAGAAAACAATCCAATGGAGTGAAAGGCGTTGTATACAATCATACCATCCAAAAGGACTTTATTTTGAACCGGACTACCTCCGCGTATATATATCTGACCACCTTGGTCACCTGTACTCACAACACCCGGAATAACTGTAAGTGCTTGCACCAAATCAGGTTGACCACCGAAAGGAGGTACTTTTTTGATGTCTTGTGGACGAATTGATTCTACGGAAATATTTACCTGATTCAATTGATCTGTTCTATCACTTTTGATTTCAATGGTCTGCAGTTCAACAGATCGTTCTCTTAATTGAACATTTCGGGTTATAATTTTATCATTCTCAAGTACAATTTCTTCATTGTAATCGGCATGTTCCTTTGAGCGTATGATGAGCTTATAGTTGCCCGCGGGCACTTTAGTCAAAGAGTAATATCCATTTTCATCAGTCGAGCCACTGTATTCAGTGCCTTCCAGAGCGACCAATACAAACATTACGGGCTCCCCATTGCTATTGTCCTTTACAGTGCCTCTCACGGTACTTTGAGAAAAAGCAGTAATAGAGACCAGGGTGGTGATCGAAACGGCAAGAAAATTTTTCCAGTTGAAGGCAGGTATGCACATAAAACTTTTGGTAAGGTGGCAAATCTAAGGAAGAGAACCTGCCCTCAGTCACTCGTTTTGACCAAAGTGGGGCATTTATTTCCGTTCTGAAAGGAATACTAGGTGGCACTATATCCTAAAAGGCAATAGCAATGCAGAAGGTCAGTAGTCAAAATAGGTTCTGGTGTTTGGAGCAAAAAGCTCTCGAACTGCTTCCTTAGCGCCAAAGGGGAGTAGGTGTTATTGGCCCAAGTTGTAGTATTAATGGGAACCATGGGGCATCAAAATTATCTTTTGCTCGAGGATAGATTGGTAGAATATTTAACCCAGAATCCGCATTGGGATTCGCAATGAAGTGCTAAACCCCACAGATAGCGAGTGCTCTCGCAAGATTTTTATTTAATGGTGTATATTCATACATCAAGAATAAAAATCGAGAAAGTGCTTGATATCAAAGGGGGTTAGCGCTGTAATAGATTTCCAATGCGGATTCTGGGTGTACATAGCGTTTACCCCCAAATCATCATCTATTCACAAATTGTTGGGTCCATTTGTCTATAGAATACGGGGTTTTCGACGATTATTTTCTTCAAAATTGGCAATTTCGGAAATAGACTTCTATTTTTGGGCATCGTTTTTGGCTAGGAGCCAGATGAGAAAAATTTTTACAATGAAAAAAATACTGATAGCGAGCTTGTTCACGATGTTGTATAGTTTGGGTTCTTTTGCTCAAAGCGATTACAACGATTTACTTCTAATGTATGTAGACGAAAAGTATGAGCGCTGTCTCTACAAAGCGGAAAAATACACATTGGATGAAAAGACAAAGAAAGAGCCTCTGCCATATTTGTTTATGAGCATGAGCTACTTTCAAATGTCGAGGCGTGATGAATTTAAAGAGAAATATCCCGATTCCTTCAAAAACTCCTTGAAGTACATGAAAAAGTACTCGGCAAAGGATAAAGAGAGAGTTTATTTGGCGGAATATGAAGACTTCTTTTCTGAGTTGCGGGTTGCCACGATTTCAGAGGCTGATTTGATGTATGATACAGAGAAGTATACAAAAGCGAAATCAATGTACGATTACTTGGTGGATATGGATCCAAAAGATGCAGGGGCATTGATTATGAGAGGAATTGTAGAGGGTGCAATGAAATCAAAAAAGGAGTCAGAAGAATCGATGATCGCAGCAGTAGAACTTTTGAAGAACAAAGATTATGGTCATTACAAAAAGGAGCAAAGGGGACTTTTGAAGGAAGCTTTGTTGTTGATAGGAGTTTCTACGGCAGATTCGGGCGATAAAGCTACTGCTAAAACTTGGTTGGATTTGGGCATGGAGTTATTTTCACAAGACCCCGAGTACAAAGTAACTTATGATACGATAACAGGATAAATTGAATTTTGGACACAATACAAAGGGAGCAATTATGGCTCCCTTTTTTTGTGTCTTTTAGAAAGGTTCAAAAGAATAATTCCAGTGTTATACCAATGTGACAATCCTGCATTGCTCATTGGAAGTCTATTTTGGGTAATGCGCTGTAGGATCTTGCACGCATGAAGTGGCCTTATTTGAGAAATCTTTTCAAGAGACTAGGACATTTTTGCAGTCGATAATAAGGTGTAAGTTCACCGCCAAATGAGCGAAAAAAAGATTCGATAGCAGGAATACTGCTTCCTTCAAAATCAAATACCGAAAGGTTTCTCAACTTCGCTTCAACGATGCTCTGATGAATACAAATTGGTCCGGCGTTTTTTCCTTGGGTCTCTTTATTGAGCGCTCCCATCAAGTAATAGCAAGTTTTACTTCCGTGTATGCAAAAAGTAACATTGGATATGTTATCTCCATAAGTGAGTTTGTATGCAATCGTGGCGTGTTTATTTTTCTCTATAAAGGATTGAGCCAACTTTTCAAGATGGGCTTCATTTTTTTTTATGTTTTTCGATTTCTGAGAGGAACGAATCATTCGTATCAACTCATTTGTCGAGAGGTCGGGGCTCGCTAAAAGTTCTCCGTTGAAAAATTTTTGCATAGATGATTTCAATTTTGGATTGTATCCGGATATGATATTTTCCAAGCTTAGTTTGAGGTCGAGCCGATAAGTATATTTAACCTTCACGTCAAATCCTGTCCATTGAGCTATTTGCAGATCATTGAATTCAGGAGGAAACGAAATGGAAATAATTTTAACTTTTTGAGCATTGAGACAAGTGGTGATTGCCTCCATTACTTTTTTAATTTGTTGGTTTCGTTTAAAACCATTTTCGATCTTTTTTTGAAGAAACAAACCACAATGTGGGGCATACGTAGGGTCTATAAGTGCGCTGATACCTTTGAGTTTGGCTCGGAGCGCAACGAATCCTCCAACTAATGTTTGTGTTTTATCAAATATCCCGAAATGCACTAATTCTGGTCCAAAGGAAGAAGAAAACGAGTTGCTGCAAAACACAGAATCACATTCTTCTGCAATTTTCAGGAATGAAGATTTTTCGACTTCAGAAATTTCCCGTGCAATCAAATTGAATAGTATTAATGACCGGCAACGGCCGATGCCTTTACCAATTTGTTAGGAACCTTGCCCGAATGATATATTCTTTCAATGATATCAACCACCTTAAGACCTTCTAGGGCATTGGTTGTGATATTGGTTCGACCTTTCAATGTGTCTACAACATTTTGAATAATGTAGACATGATTAGCCGCAGAACCCTTGTAATC
Organism: Flavobacteriales bacterium; assembly: GCA_034439875.1. Classification (GTDB taxonomy): domain Bacteria; phylum Bacteroidota; class Bacteroidia; order Flavobacteriales_D; family Sanyastnellaceae; genus JAWXBG01. The sequence goes on along the minus strand of JAWXBG010000220.1, from coordinate 12,652 downwards.
TCCGTAGTCGTTGGCAGGGTTGGCAGCAGCAAGTTCGGGCATTTTGTAATCCTTGATATGACAATATTCTACCTCATTCATATACTGACCACCGATTTTCACAGTTCCGTTTTCACCAATGATGGTCATGCTGCTCTCAAAGTTGGTGTCGTATAAACTTGTAGAGAATAGAATGTTTCCCATTCCTCCTTTTACGAAATCGAAATTCACTATTCCAGAATCTTCAAAGTCTGTTTGATTTTGGTGATTGAAATCCGCAAAGCGCGATTGAATATTGGTGATATCACCAAACAACCAGTACATGATATCAAGAAAATGAGAGAACTGAGTGAACAGGGTGCCGCCATCTAATTCGCCCGAACCTTTCCAAAAGTTTTTGCTGTAGTATCGATTGTCCCTATTCCAAAGACAGTTGATGTTGACCATAAAAATCTTCCCAAGAACTTTTTTATCTATCAGATTTTTTATCCATTCTGAAGGAGGGCTATATCGGTTTTGCATTACACAAAACACTTGTTTGTGATTCTGTAGTGATGTATGAATTATATTTTCACAATCGGCTTTAGTGAGTGCCATGGGTTTTTCTACCACTAAATGGCAACCCGCTTCCAAGGCGAGCATCGAATGCTGAGCATGCAATCCATTTGGAGTGCAGACAGAAACAACAGCGCAAGAAATTTCATTCAGCATTTTCTCTGCATCATGGAAGAATGGTACGTCGTATAAAAAATTGCATTCTTCTTTGGTGCGTGTATCACACATGGCTACCAACTCTGCTTCGGGATGGCGATAAATCATTTCGGCATGGCGTTTTCCGATGTGACCGGCACCAATAACTGCAAATCGAATTTTACTCATTTAATGCTGAAATTGGCCTCAAACCTACGTTTTTTTGTTGTTAGTTTCACCCGGTTTACTTCTTATTTGCTGCTTAGCTTTCAATTTTGCCAATCTCAGTCCCTTGAAGATGGATTAAAGATCAGGTAACCGAAGTTGAATAGCAAACTCCATGGAAGGTCTTTCTTGTCGTAAAAATTGGCGCTAAAGCTAAGAGGACCTACTGGAGAGTGAAAAATAAGTGCGGAACTTCCCAAGAAAAGTGGTTGAGGGTCGTAGTCGTATTCGGCCTGTACAAAGGTGTTTGGAGTAATTCTTCCAAAAGCGTTAAATACGTGTGCTTCGAGACGCAGATCGAAGTTTTTACCCATTGAATATGAAGTGATCAGACCAACTGAGGCGTAATTGTGAGCCCTGAATTGAGGCAGAAAGTAGGTATTGCTTTCAGGAATGGGGCGGAAGGCAGGCGCAGCTATGATTGTTGAAATATAGTTGTTGAAGAATGGCTGGTTAGATGCTACTGCTTCGAGACTAAAGCCCGCAGAAAGATTTCCAAGTTGCTCAAAGTAGTTGGTGTATTTCAGTTTTATCGTAAACCATGCATGGTCTGCTCTTATAGTATCTCGTATTTCAGAGGTAGTGCCGGGAATTGTCCATTCTTCTCCTCCGGTGTATTTCACCGAAATGAGAAGAAGGGTTCCCTTGTTTGCAAACTGTTTTCGGTTCAGAGTATTTCGCTCCCAAATTAATTTCCCAGCCACATTTCTGAACTCCGTGTGATCAGCAGTGTCGGTACTTAAAAATTCCTGGGTCTGATAATACTCGTCAAACCACAATGAATAATGGGATTCAAGTTTCAAAGTACCCTTGTTACCGGCCGGGAAGTTGAGCGCCACTCCACCGGTACGTTCATTCAAAACAATAAATGAGGGTTTTACGTCTTCAAAAAAAGTAGCAAGGGATTTGTAATAATCCCATCTGTTTAAAGTGAATCCGCCTTGAAATGAAAATGGAATAGCTGATGCAACATCCCATCTGATATTTGCATTCACAGAACCATAAAACCTTCCGAAGTAACTGTTGGCCGATAAGGTACCTGACGTTTTACCAAAGAGGTTATAGCGCAATCCAATGAATCCTGTATTGATTGACCTCGAAGCGAAATTGCCACCAAATGAAAGAAACAAATCCTTTTCTTTTTCTACATCGAGATCGAGTTTGTAAAGTCCTGTTTCTGGCTGAATGGTGAGCACAGGAAAGATGCTTCGGATTTTGTCGTCACCAAAAATACGGAAGTATGGGATCTTCAATTCTGAGATAGGAATGTTCCCTGGTTTTCGGCCCACGATCTGTCGGACGTAGTTTTTTTGAGCACCTTCAAGACCTGAAATTTGAACTTCTTCGATGATAAGCGGTTTAAACTTCGACTGGAACAGTTTTCTTTTTTTCTGTCTATCCTCCATAGTTTGTCGTCTATCGATAATGCTCAATATTTTGACAATGCTATCACTTGTGGCTTCGTAACCTCTCACTTTTGCCAATTCCAATTTATCGAAATCAAATGTTCCAACTTCTTCCAAAGAGGGTTCTACGATAATCATGTATTCGCAGATAGGTTCAAAATTGGTAGTGTATTGAATCATGTTTTCTAACTGCGAAAACAGATCATTCTCATCTGGCGGTTCAGAATTTTCTGAAACATTGCAGCCGATGATAATATCGGGAATGAACTCATGATAAATCACATCAGCGGGAAAGTTGTTGTAAATACCCCCATCGAAAAGGAGTGCATTATTGATACGTCGAGCGGGAATATAAAAAGGAAAGGTGCTAGAAGCGCGCGCAGCGACATTCAAATGCCCTTCTCGAAAAACAACCTGTCTTTTGTTATAAATGTCTGCTGCAAGACAACGGAATGGCACATAAAGACTGTCGAAGTTATAACCTGCTGCGGCATCTGCTTGACTAAATCCTGCCATGAAATTCCAATCGAGCAACACAGGATTGATGAGGGAAGAAGGAAGAGCATTGCTTAAAAATTTGCCGTCATTGTATTTGATGGTTGCCATTCCTGCATCCGGCGAGTACTCTTTGAAATAGAACTTCAGATGATCATCGAGTGAGCCGGTGGCCATTTGGAGGAATTCTCTGGATGCTGTGATACTATCAATTTCGTTTACGCTGTATCCGGCAGCATACATTGCCCCGATTACAGCACCCATGCTGGTTCCGCCAATGTAGTCTATCGGGACATTGTGCTCTTCGAGTGCCCTGAGAAAACCCACGTGAGCTAGAGCGGTTGCACCACCGCCGCTCAGCACTACACCTACGGTCTGAGAATGTACCGCTCCAAAGCTCGTTATGAGCGAGGCAATTGCTGCAAAAAGTATATTAAGTCGTTGATATTGCTTCAAATGGGCGGTTGTAATGAACGCTGCAAATTTCCATTCAAATTGGACGGTCCAAACGTTAATTAATGGTTTTTTTTATTGCTGTATTGTGAATACTCCGATTGAGAGGAAATATCTTCAAAAAAGTTGTATCTTGAGTTTTTGGGCATATTCCTTAAACAAGAGAAGTCTAGGGCCATACCAACTGAACAACTCACCATCAACAAGTATGATTTTTGTATTCGAAAACTCTTTTCGCAGCTCTCGAATGTGTTTTTCCGAGAATGGAAAAGGTTCGGACGACAATAGGATGACTTCAGGATCGAACTCTTTAATCTGCCCGAGTGAAAGTTCGGGGTATCTACTCTCATTAGAATCACAAACATTTGTCATTCCAATAGTGGTCAACATATAATTTATAAATGTATTTGGTCCGGCGAGCATTATTGGGTTCCACCAAATGAGGTATGCGCACCTGATATGTGACGAGAACAAATTCAATGTTCCAAAAGAATTCCGAATGTCATTGATCAGTTGATTTGCAATATCTGATTTTCCTACAATTTCCCCCAATGACAGAATCATGTCGCATGCAGTATTGAGGTTATGTACATCACTTACCCACACCGGACAAAATTGGGATATGATCTCAATATCTTCTTTTCTGTTTTCTTCCTTATTCGCTATTACTAGATCCGGATTGAGTGATTGAATAAGTTGGATATTGGGATTTTTTGTTCCTCCTATTATTTTTTTCTGACTTAACCATCCTTTTGGATGCACACAAAACTTTGTTAAGCCAACCACTTCCTCTTCGAGACCAAAATTAAAGAGCAATTCTGTCTGCGAGGGTACAAGAGAAATAATGCGCTTTGGTTTTTTGTCTAGCACTATTTCTTTGCCGATTTGATCTATGTACGTAGAGGCACTCAGTTTTGTTCATTTTGCGATACAAACATAGCCTGTATACCAGATTTATTTTCTGAAAAGTCTAAGTCCGAAAAGAAGGATAAAAAAAAGCCCCACACATGGTGGGGTTTTTTTACGTTTTAGAAAAATTTATTTCGAAATAACCAATTGATGGAACTCGAGTATTCCGTCTTTATCTATTTGAATAGTATAAGATCCATTGGCAAACGAGGATAGATCTAATTGATAGTTTGATCGCTGAGGTACATTCACCGTTTCGCTTAGGAGTAATCTTCCGGTGAGATCAACAACAGAAAGAGTAACTCTTCCCACATTGCCACCATTCTGCAGAGTTATCAACCCATTGCTAGGGTTAGGGAAAATAATCCATACGTCTGATTCGGTTTCACTTACTGTAAGTGGACATCCTGTTGCAGTTGCTATTAGTTCATCTGGAATATTTCCTGAACAGACATTATATGGGTCTTCATCGGGTGCACCTGCAATATCTCCACAATCATATCCCCACGCGGCACAATCGAAATTAGGGTCTCCACCTGAACCAGTATCGGCATTGTCGTCACCCAATCTGAATCTTTCAGAAGGAGAGAAGGTGTTAAAGTCGCAGTCGCACAGCAGAAAGTCATATACACATGAACCATCATCTACATCGGCATCGTCGTAGTAATTAGTAGCAGCCTGATCTGTGCAACCTAGTATTATTCCACTTGAACAGTCTTCGGTCATAATTTGTGATGTAATGAAACATCCATCTAGCAAGTTACTTACAACTTGAACTACAACTTGTAATTCATTGTCAAATGGACCGAGTTCAATATTACCTACAAAATTGACCTGCACTTGGGTATCATCTGCCGTATTTGTTAGAGTATAGGGTGCGCCATTTCCTAGGCTATTAATATCTACAAGTATGTAGAAAACATCTGTTTCACCGGGCACACAATATGCGTCGTATGTGATATCTGGGAATTCACAATTGTAGATACACGAACCATCATCTACGTTTGCAAAAGGATTGTAGTTAAGGGCTTCTTCATCAGTACATCCTTCTATGTCATCATAGTTGCAGGAATCATCATCAATTGTTGCTGTTGAATCGTAGTTGGTAGCGTCGGGATCTGTGCAACCTGCACAAGTCACATATTCACAAGTTCCATTGTCTATAATCGCTTGAGGATTGTAATTGCAAGCTTCATTATCAGTGCACCCTACAAGCAGGTTGTATATGCAAGAACCATCATTCACAGTTGCACTAGGATTGTAGTTAATTGCCTCCGGATCTGTGCAACCGAGCACTGCTTCTATTTCACAACCGTTGTTAGGAGGCAAACCACCGCCGCAAACATTGTATGGGTCAATGGAAGGAGCACCATCGATGTCTCCGCAGTCATAACCCCATGTTGCGCAGTTAAAGTCTACGTATTGATCGCCCCATTGGTAGAAACCATTATCGGCAAATCCGTCACCCAACCAAGATGTTACGCCGATACTGAGTTCTGTTCCGGCACAGTCGCAAACGGTAATTTCGTTTGCACAATTTCCAGTTGTGAAATCAAAGAGTGGTGAAATACTTCCGTCATCGAGTACGTAAAACATAGTATAGTTAGTGCTTTCTACAAGATAGAACCAGGCTCCTTCATCGCCACTATTCCAGCCATTGGCACTTACATCATAGAAATCAAATAAGCCGCCGTCAGCACTTAAGTATAGTTCACTCACATCGCAGTTGCCATCAAAGTCGAATATATAGGAGTATGATGGAAGTAATAAATCTCCATCGGGAATGCAGGGTTCAGAGCTTAAGAATAGATCTAGATTAGAACAAGATGTTTCATTAGGAGTGCAGAAATCAAGTTCATACAAAGAACCAAAAGCGGCAGGACCCGTTATGATGTATGCTCCTGTAATTGGGTCCCACACACCATATCCGCCATCAGAAGGGCAATCTAATGTAGACAGACCATCGCCGAAGGAGTCATAAATGGTGTAAGTATAACATCCTGGAGGCAAGCATAAATAAGAAGTATAAAGAGTATAGTCTTCTGTAAATGTTCCCGCTGGGACGTAATAAATTTCTTCGCCAAATTCATTGAATATAGCGATAGACGTTTCTGCTGGAAAGCAGTCAGTGAGCACGTCGAATTCGAGTTCATAACATTCTGCAAGTGCACATCCATTAGCAGGAGGCAGATTGCCGGAGCATACTGCATAGGGATCAAAATCCGGAGCTCCGTCAATGTCGCCACAGTCATAGCCCCAATTAGCACAATTGAAATCTACGGATTGACCTTCCCATTCGAAAGTGCCATCATCTGCAAATCCATCACCCAACCAAGTTAACACTCCCGAAGAGTGCTGTGTACCCATACAGTCGCAAATTGTTGTTACTTCACCAAAAGTGCAATCTTCAGTTGTGAAGAACGTGCTTGGAGAAACAGAACCATTGTCTAGCACATAATAAATCTCATAGAAGGAACCTTGAAATCCAAAGTACAATTCCACGAAATCTCCGCTGCTGTATTGAGATGCACTCAAATCGAGATAGGTAAATGCACCACCATTCACCGAGCTATAAATTCCATCTACCAAACAGTCACCTAAATAATCAAAATAGATATTTCCTGCTGGATATAGGATTCCACCGAGATTAAAGCAATCTGTTTCTAAATAGTCGATGTCTAGAAAAGTGCAGCCAACATTTCCGCAGTCTAATGTGACATAAGAGTAAAGATCAGATTGGCTTCCATCTGTCAACTCAAAATAATAAAGATATTCGGTGTTTGGCAGATTGAAAAGCAGTGAAATGGGGTCTCCGGAACCAATGCCCGGACCTAAGACAAGTTCGAACCATCCTAATTCCGATATGTAGGTCCAAATTGAATAAACTTCGCATGCACCTGTAAAGTATACATAAAAATCGAGATCTTCAGTTTGTCCTACACAACCATAGGAATTAAAAGACACATCGTATACTTCACATGAGCTTCCTGCGCAGCCATTAAGTGGAGGCAGAAAACCAAAGCAAACACCGTAAGGGTCATTTGTTGGTGCTCCGGGTATATCTCCGCAATCATAACCCCAAGTGGCGCAGTTAAAATCTACGAATTGACCTTCCCATGAATAAGAATTGTCATCGGCAAATCCATCACCTATCCAATCAAGTACGCCTTCTGAATGCACTACGCCATTGCAATCGCAAATGGTGAAACCGCTGGTGCTGCATGCGGTATTTTGAGTACAAACAAGATTTGCACATGTTTCATTGTCCAAGCAAGACCATTCGTCGACCAAAATTCTAACCTGCCCGGAGAAGTTAGCAACCCATGAAACACTGGATTGAGTGCCACAGAAATCATCACTATAGGCCAAATAAACGCCGGTTTCGCTGTAGAGTGTTATTTGGGTATCGAAAGAGTTGGTGGCACAAGTGCTAAAAGTGTACGAAGCACCTTCACATACCGTGGCAGAGCAGTATTCGCCTCCAAAAATACATGTGGTACTGGTAGAAAGACCTACTCCTGGAGGGGTAATGTCAATCCAAAATAAATTATCATTTACGCACTGACTTATCGCAATTTGGGGTGATAGAGTAAGTAGCAGCAGGCCAAGGAGCATTCGCGCTCGGCCAGAAAAGTAAAGTTTAGTCATAGCTGTTAGAACATAAATATGGTTGGTCTGACAAAGATTAGGAAAGAGGACAGTTCAATTGGACAAGCAAATAAAAGTTTCTCACAATGCTAAATTTGATTGAAAAAGGGTTAGGACCATGCAACCTGTCACTTTTTTCTGACAAGTTTTCACTTTTTGGCAGAAAAAGGTGCATGGCACTATGATTGACAAGCGGTTGAAAGATTAATAGAAAATTCAAATTCAATGAGCAAAATCATCGGAATAGACCTTGGAACCACTAATTCCTGCGTTGCCGTAATGGAAGGTAACGAACCGGTAGTGATTTCAAATAGCGAAGGAAAGCGCACCACTCCTTCAATTGTAGCCTTTGTAGAAGGTGGCGAGCGCAAGGTCGGAGACCCTGCAAAACGTCAGGCTATCACCAACCCAACCAAAACGATATTTTCCATAAAGAGGTTTATGGGAAACACCTACGATGAAAGCCAAAGGGAAGCAACAAGGGTTCCTTATCAGGTTATTCGCGGTGAAAACAACACCCCACGTGTCAAAATAGACGACAGACAATACACTCCACAAGAGATTTCTGCCATGGTTCTTCAGAAAATGAAGAAAACAGCAGAGGATTATCTCGGACATGAAGTCACGGAAGCTGTAATTACTGTGCCGGCTTATTTCAATGACGCTCAGCGTCAAGCAACGAAAGAAGCTGGCGAGATTGCAGGATTGAAGGTTAAAAGAATTATCAATGAGCCAACAGCGGCTGCATTGGCATACGGCCTCGACAAGAAAGCGCAAGACATGAAAATTGTGGTTTTCGATTGTGGAGGTGGTACCCATGACGTAAGTATTTTGGAGCTCGGAGATGGAGTATTTGAAGTGCTTTCAACAGATGGCGATACACACTTAGGAGGAGACGATTTTGATCAGGTTATTATAGATTGGTTGGTTCAGGAATTTAAAACTGAAAACGGCAATCAGTTTGATCTGACAAAAGATCCAATGGCACTGCAACGTTTGAAAGATGGTGCTGAAAAAGCGAAAATTGAACTCTCGTCTTCAACTACAACAGAGATCAATTTGCCATACATTATGCCTGTGGATGGAATACCAAAGCACTTGGTGCGTTCATTTACACGCGCTAAGTTTGAGCAATTGGCCGACAGTTTAATTCAGCGCACCATTGCACCTTGTAAAACAGCATTGGAGAAAGCAGGACTTTCAACCAACGATATCAATGAGGTGATTCTGGTGGGTGGTTCCACTCGTATTCCTGCAATTCAGGATGCAGTAAAGAAGTATTTTGGAAAGGAGCCGAGCAAGGGTGTGAACGCGGATGAAGTTGTGGCTATCGGTGCCGCTATTCAAGGTGGAGTTCTCACCGGAGAAGTGAAAGATGTATTGCTTCTGGATGTAACCCCTTTGAGTTTGGGAATCGAAACGATGGGTGGAGTATATACCAAGTTGATCGAAGCGAATACAACTATACCAACCAAGAAGTCGGAAGTGTTTTCGACTGCAAGCGATAGCCAGCCGAGTGTAGAGATACACATTCTGCAAGGCGAACGAGCCATGTCGAAAGATAATCGCACAATTGGTCGATTCCACCTCGATGGAATTCCACCTGCACCAAGAGGTATTCCTCAAATTGAAGTTGCTTTTGACATCGATGCCAATGGTATTTTGAATGTTTCTGCAAAAGATAAAGCAACAGGCAAATCACATCAAGTTCGAATCGAAGCTTCCTCAGGGTTGTCTAAGGACGAAATAGAAAAGATGAAGCGCGAAGCTGAAGCGAATGCCGATGCCGATAGGAGAGAGCGCGAGCAAGCGGATATCGTCAATCAAGCGGATTCATTGATTTTCCAGACGGAGAAAAATCTAAAAGAGTTTGGAGATAAAATTCCAGCGGATAAAAAGACTGAAATTGAATCTGCTCTCAACGAATTAAAATCTGCATACGCCGAGAAGAATCTTGAGATGATAAAGCCAGCTATGGATAAATTGAACACCGTATTCCAGGCAGCTAGTCAAGATATGTACAATGCAACTCAGCAAGACGCGGGCGCAGCTCCGGAAGGTGATTCAGGAACTGCAGATGGCGAAGTGACTGATGTGGATTTTGAAGAAGTGAAAGACGAAAAGAAATAGAATACAAAATGTTGTACATGAGAAAGGCTGTCATTATTGACAGCCTTTTTTTATGGAATATTTTTTTACATCGAAACTTACACCAACGAGTTTCCAGTCATCTCAGTAGGCTTGCTAAGACCAAGTATTTTTAGAATAGTGGGAGCCACATCAGCAAGCACTCCGTTGGAAACAGCATGAACATCACCGTCGATTACCCACACTGGAACAGGATTGGTGGTATGGGCTGTATTGGGAGTTCCATCTTCATTCAGGGCCTTTTCTGCATTGCCATGATCGGCCAAAATCACAAATGAGTATCCTTGATTTAGTCCACATTCTACAACTTGTTGAAGGCATTTATCTACCGTTTCAACCGCTTTTACAATAGCCGGAAATACACCAGTATGACCAACCATATCGGCATTGGCAAAATTGAGACAAACAAAATCCGGAGCGTTTTTTTCCATTTCAGCACAAATAGCATTAGCCACATCCGGCGCGCTCATTTCGGGCTGTAGATCATAAGTGGACACTTTCGGAGAATTGATCATAATTCGATTTTCTCCATCAAAGGGATTTTCACGTCCTCCGGAAAAGAAGAAACTTACATGCGGGTATTTTTCTGTTTCAGCGATGCGAATCTGTGTGAGTCCATTCACCGAAATCATCTCGCCCAAGGTCATTCCAAGGTTGTCTTTGACGTATATAGATTTTACATTTTTGAAAGTGTCATCATAGTTCGTCATGGTATAGTACTCCAAGTTGAGTGGCCGCATTTTGAAATCAGGAAATAATTCTTGCGTAAGTGCTCTGGTTATTTCTCTGCAACGATCTGTGCGAAAGTTGAAACATAAAACAACGTCATCATCTTTTATTAGTTCCGCATGATTTCCAATTCTACAAGGCAAAATAAATTCATCAGTTACTCCGAGATTGTAGGAAGATTCTATGGCTTCTTTCGCCGTTTCAAATACCAAGCCTTCTCCTGAAACCATCGTATGATATGATTTGCTTATTCGCTCCCATCTCAAGTCGCGGTCCATTGCAAAATACCTTCCCGAAATGGTTGTAATACGAGCTGCTGAATTAGTAATATGTTTTTCAAGATCGTTTATAAATCCTAGAGCAGATCTAGGATCGGTATCTCTGCCATCCGTAAATACATGAATGAGTATTTTTCGTACGCCAGCTTCAATGGCACATGTGCATATAGCTTTCAAGTGATCTATATGCGAGTGCACACCACCATCACTCAACAATCCCATTAAATGAAGTGGAACGTTTTTTCTAATGGCGGTTTCGAACGCCAGCTTTAAAGTAGTATTTGAAGCCAGCAGTCCATTGTGGATATCCAAGTTTATTCTCGCCAGATCTTGATACACTATTCTGCCTGCACCAATATTCATGTGTCCCACTTCGCTATTACCCATTTGACCTTGTGGTAGTCCTACATTTTCGCCATCCGTTCGAAGTTGAGCATTCGGATATTGATTATATAAATTGTCTGTGAATGGAGTGGAGGCGCAAAAAATTGCATTGCTCTCATTTTTCGCTCCATGTCCCCAGCCATCTAAAACTATAAGTGCTACTTTTTTTTTCATACTAAGGGTTTTGCGCAAATATTACTTCGAACACTGCACCTTGAGGTGTATTGTTTTTGAGCATCACGGAAGCGTCGTGCAGACGGGCAATGGATTTAACGAGATATAAACCTAAGCCAGTGCCTTTGTGAACCCTTGTGGATTCATTACCGCTCCTATAAAATTTTTCGAAGATCTGAGATTTTTCTTCTTCCGGAATTCCTAGGCCATTATCAGAGACACGAAGGATCACTGAAACTTCATCTTGCGATAGACTAACTTTTACCTCACCATTTTCGCCGCTGTATTTCACTGCATTGTCCACGAGGTTGTTTAGAAGAGCAATGAGCAAGTTAGGATCTGCTTGTATGTTTATTTGTACAGAAACATCGGTGAGGAATTTTCTTTTTTGCCCATGGGTACGTTGCCACCTATTCATTTGAGATTTCACGAGTTCCGAAAAGTCAATTTCTTGGAGAATAAGGTTTCCACTTTCGTGATCCATTCGAGTTGCCAAAAGCACATTTTCAGTGAGGTTTTGCAGACGATCTGATTCTTGGATGGCATGATCTAATATCTCTCGGATTTGATGTTCTTCGAGTTTTCGATTTTTAAGGGTATTTAGAAAAAGTTTTATGGCAGAAATGGGTGTCTTGAGTTCATGAGTAACAGACAATAGAAAGGTTTTTTCCATTCTGGCTAACTTCAACTCTTGTTTAATGTTTTTTCTAATAAACCAAAACCCCATTCCTAGTAGAAACAGAAAAACCAAACCTTCTCCAACTATCATTTCTGGCTTTGGATGAACGAAATGATCTCCTCGAGTTATATCTGACGTGCGGATAAGAAGAAACCCCCACCAGGTAAGTTGAAGTAGGATATAGATGCTCAATATGTTGAGCAGCCAGAAAGTTTTCCTTGGGTTTGACATAGTTTAGTGATCTGCTAATTTATACCAATGTTGCTTAATCCTGCCTTGCGCATTGGAAGTCTGTTTTAGGTAATGCGCTGCAGGCTCTTGCATGCATGAAGTGGTATACCGTTTATCCCGCATTACGCATGAGGGCAATTTTTGTAGAATGCGTGCGGGATTCTCAAATCTAAGCGATAGAATACTGCATTCATCGGCAAAATGAGGGTGCAATTTTTCTATCG
>JAWXBG010000219.1:0-7902 GCA_034439875.1 Flavobacteriales bacterium | reverse complement strand
TCGACAAGCAATCAAAATCTTCTCTTACCATTCAGACCTATTGTGATCGGCACAAACTTTCGTCGGGCATGTTTTATTACTGGAAGCGCAAGCTTAATGGATTGTCATCCAGGGAGCAGTTTTCTGAGGTCCAGATTGTCAACCAGGAATCTTTGTCCTGCACGATCCATGTTCGATTTCCAAGCGGAGTAGAAATGTGGCTTGACACTGGCACGGAAGCATCCTTCCTTCGAGAACTGGCGCGATGTTAGGGTTTCATTCCCACCAACGTTTCTTCGTCTGTACGACACCGGTCGATATGCGCAAAGGCATTGATGGACTATGTGGCGTAGTGCGTCACTTGCTCGAGGACAATCCAGGGAATGGGTATGTTTTTATTTTCTTTAACAAGGATCGTGACAAGATCAAATTGCTGGTATGGGATGTGGGTGGATACGTGTTGTATCACAAACGTTTGGAGCAAGGTACGTTTGAAGTGATTTCAACAGATTCTGGAAAAATGAAACTTGCACTTCGCTATGATCACTTAGTGATGTTGCTGAGTGGAATATCCATACGTCATGTGATTCAACGTAAAAGATACAGTCCGTTATCCACGATTTCATCATAGCAATGTGAGGAAATAAAGTGTGTGTAAGTTGAGATACAACATATGTGAAGCATTAAATTTGCGTCATGAATTACGAAGCAATTCTTGCGGAGAAGGAAGCAATTATTGCTGCACAGAATGCCCTTCTTGAAAAGGTTACATTGGATACATCAAATCGTATCCAGCAACTTGAGCATGAACTTGCCCAACTCAGGAAAATGATCTTCGGTCAAAAGCGTGAACGCTTTCTTGCTGAAGCAAATGCCAACCAACTTTCTCTTTTTTCCGGCGATGATGTTGTATTAACCGAGCCTGTGGTGGAAATACAACACATCGAATACGATCGCAAGACACCAAAAAAACATCCTGGCCGAACCGAATTGCCGGAACATTTACCTGTAGAGATAGTCATCATCGAGCCGGAAGAAGATACGACAGGTATGAAGCGTATCGGCGAAGAAATCACCGAGACACTTGAATACACTCAGGCCAGTCTGGTGAAGAAAAGAACGATCCGTCCCAAGTATGCTAAGCCAGATGGCGAAGGTGTGGTGATCGGCAAATTGCCTTCACGACCGATTCCAAAAGCTATCGCGGAAGCAAGTTTGATCGCCTATATTCTGGTATCAAAGTTTATCGATCATTTGCCTTTCTATCGATTGATCCAATTGTTCAAACGCGAATATCGATGGGAGGTGAGTGATAGCACAATCAATGAATGGTTTGTGGCAGTATGCACACTATTACATCCACTATATGAAGTGTTACAACGCAAAGTGCTTTCGAATGGCTATTTGCAAGTAGATGAATCGCCCATAAAAGTGCTTGATCAGGACAAACCCGGTGGTACCCATCAGGGCTATCAGTGGGTGTATTATTCGCCGGAATTAAAGCTTGTGTTCTTCAATTATCGAAAGGGCCGTGGACAACATGGTCCAAAGGAGATATTGAAGGAATATCAGGGCATCCTGCAGGCCGATGGTTGGCAGGTGTATGATAAAATTGCTGAGATACCAGGTATTACCCTGGCAGGTTGCGTGGCACATGCACGACGATATTTTGACAAATCAAAACAGTCCAATAAAGCAAAAAGCGAAGAAGTGCTTACCATCATTCAGCGAATTTATGCACAAGAGCGAATGTGTAAGGAAATGTCACCGGAAGACCGAAAGATCTTTCGAAAAAATCAGGTGAAACCAATATTTGAAGAGCTGCGTCAATGGCTGGATGAAGAACTGAAGGGAGACATCACTCCGAAAAGTGATTATGGACAAGCTATCACTTATCTGAATAAACAATGGCATAAGCTGATCAAAGTATTGGAAAATGGCCGCATTGAAATTGACAATAATCTCATTGAAAATAAAATCAGACCACTGGCACTGGGGCGGAAGAATTATCTTTTTGCTGGATCCCATGATGCTGCGCAGCGCATTGCGATGATGTATTCATTCTTTGGCTCTTGCAAAGCCCATGATATTAATCCCTACGAATGGCTCAAGGAGACATTGGAGCTCATCCCGGAAACAAAACTGTCCGAACTACACAAACTTTTGCCAGGAGGCAAGATGTAGTTCGCCGAGTGGATACTGTTCAGCTCTCATAATCTTACCTGACGAATCTACTTCGCCTTTTCTCTGGTCGCTCAATACCTTTGCCTTTCGGACAAAAGCACCACCGAGTGGTTTGTAAAAGCTGTCTGTCAGCTTTTACGGTGGGCCAACCACCATCATTCTAATAGCATGTTTTTCCTTCATTAAGGAAAATCTTCAAGGCACACATGTAGTTGGCCGGAGGGATACGGTGTATGTATGATTAGCAGTCATTGGCAGTATCAGGCCGTTCGGCAGATGCTTGTCATCACACCATAGAATCGCAGCGTTTTCGCGGATCAAAGCATTGGCGAGCCCATGACTCACGGAGACTTGCGGGTGATCGATCACCAGGATACCTATGTCCTCAATCGGAATAGTCCTCCTGATGACAGGATCTGTCTTGGTTTCCACGACGAGCTGCTGCAGCTGAAGGTGGAGATAGGCGGGATTGCCGAAATACAAGGTTTTCTTGATCATGATTGCAGAATTTCAGGGCCATTACCTGATAATCAGCAATTTGTATTCCAAAATCATTCTGGGTCTTTCATCAGACGGATTATCTTTTGTAATTCTTCTATATCTGCCTTATCCTTTATCCTGCCAGTGCTCATTTTTGAAAGTATCAGGTGATTAATATGCAAGAATGGCACTTTGAGCCCATCTATGTCAGCCACAATTTTATGCTCATTTGCTTCTTCAAACGTAACACTGTTGATATAGGTTAGAAAATCTATTCTTTCAGGCTCTTTCCACAAATAAAAAGCAAGATGCTTTGAAAAATCTAGGTTTGACAACATTTTAATGGATTCCTCGCTTATGTCAAGTTCTTTAAGAGCTGGAATCAGTTTATTTCTGTTTTTATTATCGGGATTTATCCAGATATCCACATCACCAGTAGTGCGCTTATAGCCGTGAAAGATAACTGAATAGCCACCTATAATAATAAACTCGACTTCATTTCGGATAAGAACAGATATAACTTGTTGATGTCGGTCGATGAATAGGTTCATTCGTAATAGCGTATAGTGATTGAGTTGTTTTGAATACGCTGATTTAACTCCTCGCGGTTAAAGCCATAAACCCTTAAAATAAGTTCAACGGTTTCACGCAATCTGTCTACCGGATCTTGTCTGATAATTTGATTTGTAAAATAAGTTTCAGCCTCTTCGTTGGATTGGAAGATGTATAAACCTATGTTGCTATTTAGTTTTTCTTCTTTCATTTAAATAGATTTAAATTAGGTGGATAATTTCCTTAATATTCACCCACAGAAATTATCTGTCCAATATGGTTGATACGAACTTTGAGAATATTCTTGAGATGACCCGTGCTTCGTATATTTTTGTAGGCTACGTTTACTAATTCTATCTGTTCCTCCACACTAGTTTCAAGGTGGTGTCTATACATATAATTTTTAGTAGCTAGCTTCTGTACCCTAAACAAATTTTGACTTATCAGGCTGTTGTTACTAGGATCTAACAAGTCTATATCATTCGGATTGAAATCTGTTTTTTCGTTCGGGAATACAAAGTATTCATTCTGTTTCATAGTGAATAAAAACGTCCAACCTAAATGCTGGTTATAAGTCTTGTCAATAACAGGTAGGCCGGCGTTTACCAATTGAACGGCTTCGAAAAGAGAAACAACTCTTTCTTGTAAATTTTCGTTTTCATCACAGTAAATCGCTACGTGGTGATTGTTTCCTGTGCTGACAAAATCCACAGGAATAATATTGCCGTTATCGTTTAGGATGGCATGCCCTAAATGGTCCTTTTTATTATGTAAGGACACTACGTTTTTTACGCCACTAATTGTAACCCGTTTTATGGAAATGCCTTTATCCTTGTTGAGCCAAATCGGATTTTTGTCTAAATCCACAAAGGCTTTCTTGGGGTCATTGTTGTATTCTTTCAGCCGTTGCTCTAATGCACGTTTTGCAGCACAATCAATAACCTTGTCTATTTTCAAATCTGGTGATACGTCTTTTCGAATTGTGTAGTCGTCTTCAAACCGTATCAGTTTTACCTTGTCCGGCAACGTTCCTGTTTTCTCATTATTAAGGTAAATCGGAGTTTTGCTTAATGTATTCTTACCGCCAAAAGCTTTTTTAGGGTCGTTACCATTTTCAGCCAAGCGCTGTAAAAGCAATTGCTTAAACATAGGATTGGTTACTGTATTCACAGTCTCCAAATTAAATTTCGCCCCGATTATTTCTTCTTTAATAACAGGTACTTTTATTTTTCCGTAAATCGTTTCCTTATGTAACTGACCTCTCGGAGTCAACTCTTTTTTTACCTTTCTGCCATTCATGGATTTGGTTTCGTTCTTGTTTCGGGTTACCACTTTGTTTTTTGCCTTGTGTGAAACCAATACGTTTTCCAAGTGTTCTTTAGCGTATTCTCTAAAGTTTGGAATGGGAATATTGAATATACGTTTCTTGTTCCCTTCATCATCATACTTCCAGTGTGTTTCATTTTCCTCTATTGTCTTAATACTTTGATGTTCTTTGTGAGCTTCGTTGTGACGGGCGTTCAGGTAATTGAGATACTGAATATGATTATGCTTGGTAAAAGCAACCGTCAACGCATCCATTGCGTGATGACGATGGTCGTTGCGTTTTGTCCAGTTCGTAATACGTTCTTTAAATGTGCCATCTTTCTTTTCCACATTCTCGGTTAAACCCAAGGCCCTGTATTTCTCAAAGTTGAGCTCCTGCATAATGTTTACAAGCCCCCAATCCTCGCGCAATCTGTCAGTAATACTTCCAGACGTAGAAACCACCGATCGGACAATTTCAAACAGCATATTCTTTGCTTTCTTAGCAATGTATTGACTGTCCCGCAAATCTCTCTCTATAAAGCCATCGCCAATTTCTGCTTCTCTTTTTTGCAGCTTTTGGAATTTTGCTTTGGTTATTCCTTCTTCAGAATTCTTTTTGACGAGGTCATAAAGCGTTTGAATGCGTTGCAAAAACCTTTCTGTTTCTTCATTTCCATATTCACTTTCAATGTAGTCCATAGCGGTGCGGTTGCCTTTCTTCAAATTGTCCTGACGGTAGGCCAGCGTTTTGTTGGAAAAACTGTCATCGAATAAACGGGCTTGCGGAATGATATGATCCACATCAATTTGTTTGCTGAACAAAATCTCTCTTGGAATATAGGTGTCACTATATAAATCCTTATAACCGTTGTTCTTTAGTTCTTCATACAGCTTGTAGCGGATAATATCGTTTCTACTTGGGTTCTTTATATTGAATTCGCTTTGCAGAATCTTCACTATCTTCTCGTGGGCTATTTTCGCAGCATTAATATTCGTAGTCATCTCTTCGCGTTCTTTCGCGTTCTTCTTTAACTCACGTGCCAATTCAATACGGATTTCATCAAATTTGAAATACTCAATTATTTTTCCGTTCTTATCTTTCTGACTATTAGTTTCAATCAGGGCGTTTACCACATTCACCATTTGATTGAGAATTTTCTCAACAACTGGATTCCGCAGGCTGTTCTTTTTCAACAAATCCAGTTTGGTTTTTAGTGGACGATTTACAACTTCCTCTCGGGTAAGCGATGCAGCAGAATGTCGGTAGCCCGCCAGTTCGCAAGCCTCACTGTATTTGTTTTCTTTACTAAAGGGGTAAATCTTCCGGATAGCTTTGGCGCTCAGATCGCCGTAGTCGTCCTGAAAGGCAACATTAGCCAAAATACGACCATACTCTCTCTTGAAACCAAATTTATTTTCCAATAGTTCATACAGTTTAATATTGCCGCTGGCAGAGTTGTCGCCTTCGTAAGAATATAGTAAATGCCATAATTGATACGATGCTTGCTGTTCAAATGCCTTGCCGTCCAACTCAGCATCAAAGTCCAAAATGGCAACATTGATACTCAAGGTCTCAAAAATGGCTTTCACCATTTGTTTGATTTCAATAGCGGATACGTTAAGGTCATCTAATTCTACTTCATCTTTATTCGATTTGATTTTCAATAAATCTTTTACATCATAGCCTTCCAAATCTAAGATCTTCAAGTAGGCTTCATACAATGCTTTGCCTGTACGATTGCCCTCAATTATGGTATAATTCAGTTCCCAATCTGAAGACTTGTAACCTAACAATTCAATAACTTTTGAAGCTGTTAAATTGCCTTTCAGGTTGAGTTCGTCAAACAAAGTTTGTTTAGCCGTTAAATCGAGGGGGAAGATCTCTGCTTCATTCACTGTCGTGGCCTTTGCACTACGCTTTTTGTTCCCTTTTTTCTTGATCAAGATATTGTTGAGTATTTGCCAAATCTTAAACTCCTGAAACAATGGTGAGGATTTCGGTGTAACCCTTAAGCCAATTGTCCGGGTGAAGATTTTTCCATTTTTTTGCACTTCGATTTCATTGTTTTCTAATTCACAAAAGCTGATCAGGCCCTTTTGTGATTTAAGCTTACGTTGATAAAAAATACTTATATCTCTTATCTCATGTTTCAACTCATTCGTTAACTCTGGATGATATTTAGATTGCTCAGTCCATATTGCTTCAAATTCATCCAGATAATCCTGACGATAGAATACCTGGTTTTTTAATCGTGTATGTGGATTTTTCTGCAACTGCTCATACAAATATTGCCCAATAGTTTCTTTATTGAAGTATAATTCCTTGCTACGGTCGCTGATGGCTCCGAGATACCCACTAGAGTTGTTGAGGTTGTTATTGATTTCAGTAATGACATAGGCGGCTTCTTCTTTCTCTAATTTTTCAGAAACGGATTTACTTCGCCACTCGTATGCTTTAAGCCTTTTTTCCTCTCTATTACCCTTGTTTTCGGCAGTGTTAAATTGGTACTTACCCCAGAACGCAGCAGAAGTTGCCCGTTGGCCTTTCCCCTGTAACTCTTTATAAAATGCATCAGTGAATACTTCCGGATAAAACATTTTTTGACAATTCCAAGTCTTGTCAAACTCCGATTTCAAGTCTGAACGATAGAAATCAGGAATGTACTTTTTATCATCTTTTAATAGCAGGTATGTTAACTGACCCGGTGTAAGATCTTCTTCATAGAGCCGTTTGGCAACAGCCATACCATCAATGGCTTGTCCTTCATCTTCATTCTTTGATTTACGGCTGCTTTTGTAGCCTCGCTTTTTATTGATTGCCAAAAGCACCCGAGCCAGTTCACCCTTCTCTATTTTTCTTCTTGCGGCGTTAGCTCTCAACCGCCATGTTTCATGCGTAGTGCGTTTGCCGTCTTCAGCGAGTATAGTTTCATCGGCAATTATTCCTGACTGCGTTAGTGCGTCGATCAGGTTATCTCTGCGAAGTTGGTAGCGGTCAAGGTTTCGCCTTGCTCCTCTTTTTTGCGTTCGCCCAGCATTTGGTGATAATCCTCTTCCAGAAGCAAAATCCTGTTCTGGGCTTTTGGATTCAGATACTTTTCCACTTTTATCTACTTTTGAGAAGTTGTCATACTGGATTATCCGAACACCAATTCTTTCAATCGATGTTTGTTCTGGCGTTTCGCCTTCAATTACATGGGCGAAGCCAATAGAGGTTGTCCCCAGATCCAGTCCTAAAATATTTTTCATGATCTTTTGGCTTTTTATTTGGTTTTACTCTGCAATATCGTAAATTAGCTCTTCGAAAGCAAATCACAATAAGGATTATTCCGTTGTGAAAACATTTGGGTCGCCTCTTGTCCATAACCAGGAGGCTTTTTTATTTCTAGTATATTGGAG
>JAWXBG010000218.1:0-21069 GCA_034439875.1 Flavobacteriales bacterium | reverse complement strand
GGAATGGGGAAGGGAATGGGGATGGGGATGGGAAACAGTGTGAGAATAAAGAATGAGAATGAGGAGAGTCCTCATTTCAAAAACACTTTGCTCCCTTACCGACCATAATATCCTTGGAGAAATTTAAAATCCACTCACCCCCAAACCAAACAAAGCGTAATCATACTTAACCGGATCCTTGGGATCTAACTTCCTTAAAAAAACATCCAATTCCTCCACGGTCTTGCGGTCGTTTTGGGTGCGTTTTAACAAACCTAATTTTCGGGAGACGCTTGCCGTATGTACGTCGAGGGGAATACTTAACTGCGACATAGGGATGTTCTTCCAAACTCCGAAATCAACGCCTACCTCATCGCGACGTACCATCCATCGGAGGTACATATTGAGTCTTTTAGCCGCAGATCCGGCTTCCGGACTGGCTACATGTTTGCTCAAACGAGCAGGTAAATGGGCCTCGAAGAGGTGTGTGCGAAAGTGATCTATGGCCCCAAATGCGGTTTGATGAAGACTAAATCCTTCGGTAAATAAGGTCTCCAGTCCACCCTTGCTTTCGTAAATATGACGCAATCCCTGGACAAAGGAAATAAAATCATCGGCATTAAAGGTCCTATGTACAAATGGTTTCAGCTTCTTGAGATCGGAAATGGTATGGTGCGCCACAAACTCATATGGGCTGTGATGCATCATCTCCATCATGCGACCGGCATTGGTAATAATGGATTTTCGATTGCCCCAGGAAATGGTAGCGGAGAGGAGACCGGAAATTTCAATGTCCTCCTTTTTCGAAAACCGATGGGGTATGGAAATGGGATCGAGTTCAATGAAGTCTTTTCGATTGAAAAGTTCGGCCTTCTCATCTAGGAAAATTCGCAGGTCGGAAAGGGTTTTCGTCTTCATGGAGGTTGGGCAAAGATTAGGGGAGTTCTTCTAGTTTAGGACTTCGGCAAGATCTTTTTTTTGAACGCGGAGGACGCATGGGTTGCGCGGAGAATGTATATAAATAAAAGAAGTTCAAAATTTGCGGCATCTACGGAACCTCTGCGCTCTATGCGTTCCTCGTTGCTGAATCTCGTAAAAAAACACAAGATCTCTCCAATCCACGCCGTTGCTTCCTAAATTTGGCCTTCGAATATGAAATTTGTACACCCTGAAATACTCTGGGCCCTCACAGCCCTCTCGATCCCGATTATCGTACACCTATTCAATTTCAGGAAATTTCGAAAAGTTCAATTTTCGAACGTCTCCTTTTTGCGTGAAATCAGGCAAGAAACAAAATCCAAGTCACGAATTAAGCACCTCCTCATCCTTTTTTCAAGGTTATTGGCCGTTGCAGCTATTGTCTTTGCTTTTGCTCAACCCTATTTCCCTAGAAGCGATTCGTCAATTTTGCCTGGAGATAAAGCCGTGTCGCTCTATATCGACAACTCCTTTAGTATGGAAGCTCAGGGCGAACAGGGGCTGCTGTTGGAGCTAGCAAAAAGCAAGGCCATAGAAGTTGCCGCAGCTTATGGAGCTACCGATAGGTTTCAGTTGCTGACCAACGACTTCGAAGGGCGGCATCAGCGTTTTGTAGGACGAGATGAGGTTGTTGAAATGATTCAGGCTGTTGGCTTTTCTCCTGTGAGCCGGAAAATGTCGGAAGTCTTTGAAAAGCAAAAAGACCTTTTGAACAATTCAGGACTCGACAATAAATCAGCATACATCTTCACCGATTTGCAGTCGTCTGTTACTGATTTAACCTCTTTAGAAAACGACACCAGCTTGCAAGTGCGCATCATTCCTTCATTAGCACCCGGCACAGAAAACCTATTTATCGATTCGGTTTGGTTCGAAACTCCAGTGAGATTGCTAAATCAACCTGAGAATCTGCATGTGCGTTTGATGAATCTCAGTTTGAATGATAGACAGAACATTCCTGTAACACTCAAAATCAACCGACAAGTAAAAATTGTTTCTTCTACCAATGTTCCTGCTGGCGGAAGTAGTGAAGTGATTCTCACATACAGCAACACCGATGCAGGTCTGAAGAATGCCACCATAGTGATTGATGATTTTCCAATTACATTCGACAACGAGTACTATTTATCCTACAGCGTTCTAGAAAAAATAAATGTGACCACAATAAAAGGTCGGTTCGAAGGATTCGACGCCGTTCAAGCTTTGTTTGCAGAAGACCATACAGTGGCGTTAACCAATATGGAAGAAGGCGCAATAGATTTTGGGAAATTTCAAACCCAACATCTACTTATACTCAATCAACTTGATAACATAAGCAGTGGTCTGAATGCCGAAGTACGCAAATTCATGGATAATGGCGGAAGTGTGCTCATTATCCCCGGCATAAACAGCGATCTTATCGGCTACAATCAGATAACCCAAACTTTAGGCATCGGAGAAATTTCATCAAAAACCGATTCTGAAACGAAAGTTCAAAGCGTAAATGAAGATCATTTTCTACTAAAAAATATCTTCAAAAAAACAGATGGCAATCTCGATTTACCAACTATACGCAAAATGTTGAGGGTTCAGAAAAGCTCAGAAAGTATGGTAGACAATGTGATGACAACATTGGATGGTTCACCCTTTTTTCTTTCCGGCACATATGGCAAGGGACGTTTTTATTTCTCCACTGTTTCTCTAGATCAGGAAGAAAGTAGTTTCGCCACCAATTCATTTTTCCCGACATTGCTCATACGGATATCTGAATACAGCCAGCCTGTAACCGAACTTTCCTATCAAGTGGGAAGCGATGAACCCGTAGCGCTTCGCAATATTTCGATGTCTGCAGAAGAGACATTTAAAATGAAAAATAACAGCAACGGCGAAGAACTAATTCCGGAGCACCGTTCAGTTGAAGGAACCACATACATCTACATCCCAAAGAGTATAATGGTGGCGGGGCATTATGAAATTTACAAGGGAAATGAAAGTGTTTCGGGGGTAGGTCTCAATTACGCCGGACTCGAATCGGATACCAGAACTTTCTCCACCGAGGAAATAAATGAAAGCATTAGTTCAGCCGGACTATCCAATTTCGCGGTAATAGACGCTGGCACTGAAAGCATTGGCAAATTGGCTACAGAAAAAACAGAAGAGACAACGTACTGGTATGGCTTGATCGTTGCGGCTATGATATTCCTCGCCCTTGAAGTTTTGTTGATCAAATTTTGGAGATAAGATGAAAACCCTGATCAAATCTGTGAGTATTCTCGACCCTCGCTCGCCACACAATGGAAAAGTGCGAGATGTATTGATTGACAAAGGAAAAATTGTTTCCATTGCCGCGAACATTACGGAGATAAAGGGAAGAATTATCAAGGGTAAAGAACTCTATCTCTCACCCGGTTGGATTGATATGCGGGCAAACTTCCGAGACCCCGGTTTAGAGTATAAAGAAGATTTAAACTCCGGAACGCTCGCTGCGCGAAGAGGTGGCTTTAGTCGTGTGTTATTGATGCCTTCCCTGCTTCCTGTTACCGATCAAAAGGGTTCAGTAGAATACTTGGTTCGACGAAATCCAATGAATGGCGTTCAATTGCTCGTTGCGGGTTGTCTTTCGGAAGGACTACTCGGAAAACAACTTGCCGAACTGTTTGACATGTCGCAGTCGGGCGCTATTGCCTTTACCGACGATAAAAACGATGTGGGCACAGAATTGATGTTAAGAGCCTTGGAGTATTCCAAAAACTTCAACGGACTATTGATCAGTTTCCCCCATGACCGAGGGGTTAATCCCAATGGCATCATTCACGAAGGAGTTACAAGTGTTTCGATGGGTTTAAGAGGATTATCCAGTATGTCGGAAGAAATGAGATTGAGCAGAGATCTTGATCTGTTGAGATACAGTGGCGGGCGTTTGCATATATCACTCATTTCTACTGCTCGGTCAGTACAGATGATCCGACTGGCAAAAAAAGAAGGTCTGAAAGTGTCTTGTGGAATTGCGGCACATCAACTGAGCTTCACGGACGAAAATATGCTTGGTTTTGACAGCAATATGAAAGTCCTTCCACCATTTAGAAGTAAAGCAGACAATAAGGCTTTGCTTGATGGACTAAAAGACGGAACCATAGATGTGATTTGCAGCGATCATTCGCCCGAAGATGTGGAGCATAAGAAACGTGAGTTTGAAGACGCCGATTTTGGAATTAGTTCGATTCAAACCGCCTTTAATTCCATATTCGATTCGATTGGAAAGTCCGTTGATATATCAATTATCGCAGCAGCTTTATCTACTTCACCGGCTAAAATTCTCAATCAGGATTTACCGGTTATTGAAGCCGGTGCTGAAGCCGAAGTCACCTTATTCACAACTGCTGAAGACACATTGTTTAACGAAAGCAATTGGAAGAGTAAATCCCGATTTAGCCCTTTCTACGGCAAGAAACTCAGAGGCAAAGTACTTGAGTTATAAAGAGGTTCTTAAAGACGCTTGCCACCTACATTTCGTTTCTTAAGCTTATGCTTGACCTTGAGGTCCGCCAAAGCCAATATTGAACATCTGCTCGGCGGCCGCTGAATCCTGAATTTTTCCGTGTTGAGATTCGAATTTATTTACGTTCTCTGATAGCGCTTTGAGCAAACGTTTGGCATGTTGTGGAGTAAGGATGATACGCGACTGCACCCTTGCCTTTGGAACCCCTGGCATTACTCGAATAAAATCTACTACAAACTCGGAAGGAGAATGAGTGATTATAGCGAGATTTGAATAAACACCTTGAGCTACTTCTTCGTTGAGCTCGATATTTAATTGTGGTTTCTTAGGTTCTTCCATTGTAATGTTTTTTTTTATAGTATGTGTAATAAATCGCGAAGGCTCTCTAACGTATACGTGGGTGTAAAGTTATGTCTACTTTGATCGCTTCGCAGCCACGCTTGATGCATTCCGAAATCTCGTGCTCCTAATATATCGGCATCCCAGTCATCTCCAATCATTAGGCTACTTTCAACACTCGCACCTGAGCGCTCTAATGCATGTGTAAAAATTCCCCGGTGAGGTTTTCGAATGCCACAATCCTCGCTGTTAATTATTTCGGTGAATCGACCATCAAGACCTGAGGATTGCATTTTGATGCCTTGCACTTCACTAAATCCATTTGTAATAATGTGCAAACGGTATTTTTTGGAAACATGATCGAGTACTTCCAAAGCACCTTCTATAAGTCCTGGTTGACGGGGACAAAGGTCCATGAAGCTGTCTGCGAATTCCTGCATCCAGCTTTCGAAGTTCAGTCCTATATCAGCAAAAGCCCTTTCAAATCGTTCGATACGGAGATTTTTCTTTTCAATTTTACCATCTCTGTAAAGAGCCCAAACCCTTTCATTGTGATGTCTATATCGGCGATAAAAATGATCGAAGTCGAGATGGTTGTCTTTATTTAAATTAAACCTAGGCCACAATTCAGACAAAGTTTTATGCGAATTGCCATGCAAGTCCCACAAAGTTCCGTCGAGATCAAAAAAAAGGTCTTTGTAAATATGCTTCAATACAATACAATTTTTCCAGCGTAGGCAATACTTGTAAGGACAATTGCCCAAAAGAAAAAGCCAGTAATCATAAGAGGTAAAGCACTACTGTTGTGCCTATAAAATTTTGCAGCTAGCAATGAGGATAAAGGCACTGAGATGAAAACAGATATCATAATTAATCCTTTAATACCATACTTCCATTTCATGCGAACTAATCTTCTTCTGCCGGGAGTAAATATTCGTTTGTTCTTTCCAAGGTGGTGGCCAAACCAATTAAAGATATACTCGCCGAAATGAAAGAAAATAAATGTACCAAGAGCCGCGCCAGATGAAGAAATAAGAATGGTTTCCATCCACGACCAATGTTCACCTGAAGCACTCCACTCACTACTGAAAATCATGAAAAATGGAGTGACCAAAAACTTGCCAATGGCAGCTAGACACCAAAACAGCACCCTCGCAAAGTATTCAAGCATTATCCTTTCCTCCCATACGCTAAATCACCTGCATCGCCCAAACCGGGTACGATGTATGCCTGTGCAGTAAGCTCCTTATCTATTGCACCTGTCCAATAAGTGGTGTTCTCCGGCAATTTGCTTCGAAGATGATTGATTCCTGTATCAGTTGCAACAGCCGAACAAACATGTGTTCGCCTTGGGATACCTTTTGCCAAAAGTGTTTTGTAAACCAATTCAACAGATGCCCCTGTAGCAAGCATTGGATCTATAATGATCAGTTCCTTATCCTCTATGGATGGACTGCTCAGATATTCAACCGCAATTTCAAAATCGCCACCCTTATGATGTCTGCGATAAGCTGTAACAAAAGCATTTTCTGCCTCATCAAAATAATCCAAAAAGCCTTGATGCATGGGAAGACCGGCTCTCAGTATTGTACAAAGAACAGGTTGTTCTTCGAGTACTGAGATCTCTGCAATTCCAAGTGGAGTAGTCACTTCTACAGATTTGTAGGCAAGCCTCTTTGATATCTCTAGTGCCATCACCTGCCCTACTCGTTGGAGGTTCTGCCTAAATCGCATTCGATCCTTTTGAATATTGACATCTCTCAGTTCCAAAAGAAACTGATTAAATATGGAATGATGTCTGCAGAGTTCGTGTATCATAAATAAAGGCCGCTTCTAAAGTTGATGCCCTAAATTTACGATCGGGCAGGTTACCTATTCACTAATAAAACAAAAATAAATTACACCCTTTTGAAACACCTCTTCTCAGAGGATCAAGATTGCATTTTCAGAAGCAAATCCACTAAGCGATGAGAATACCCAACCTCATTGTCGTACCAGCCTACCACTTTTACCATTCCGCCTACTACGGATGTTAGTTGAGCATCGAAGAGACAAGAATGCGCATTATTGATAACATCTACAGAAACTATTGAATCTTCTGTGTATTGCAAAATTCCCTTCATTCTGCCCGATGCAGCAGCAGCGAAATATTCATTAACAATTCTCACATTCGGCAACTCGCGCACCATACACGTAATATCAGTTAAAGATCCGTCAGCTACCGGAACCCTTATTCCACAGCCACCCATGCGATCTGAGAGATGTGGGAAAATTCTACTTAGCGCTTTTGCAGCGCCTGTAGTGGTTGGCACAATACTTTGAGCAGCAGCTCTTGCTCTTCTCAAATCGTTGTGCGGTGCATCATGCAGACGTTGATCTCCCGTGTATGAGTGAACAGTGGTGATATAACAACTTTCTATTCCACAAAGTTCATCAAGCAATTGAATCATCGGGGCTGCCGAATTCGTAGTGCAGCTCGCACATGAAATGTATCTCTCATTTCCTATCAGTATATTGTCATTCACTCCGGGAACTACCATAGGCACATCACTCCCCGACGATGGGGCGCTGAGTAAAACCTTCTTTGCTCCATGTTGAATATGCCATTCCAAATCGGAAGCATTTTTCATGGTACCTGTGCACTCCACCACCACATCAACAGAGAATGCAGACCAATCAAGTTCTTTTTGATTTGAGAGGCTTACAAATGGATATTGAAAACCATTCACCGAAATAGCATGATCGAGGGCTTCTATATTTCCAGGGAATTGGCCATGAATAGAATCGTACTTGAGCAAATGGGCCATCGTTTTCACATCCGACAGATCTCGTATGCAAACTACTTCAAACCTCTCGTTTGCATGAATAATCCTAAACAATGTCCTGCCTATCCGTCCGAATCCGTTGATGGCAACCTTTATTTTACTCAATGAAGTACTACGTGTTTCTATGAATATTTATCTCAATCGGGCCAAAGCTACTTCTACAGCCTTTCGAATGCGCTCCTCTACCCCCGTGTATGTTTGATATTTGAATTTTTCACCGACCACATTTTCATACAACTCGATGTAACGATTTGAAACGAGATCGACAAATTCTTGAGGCATTTCTGGCACTTGTTGACCTTCCTTGCCCATGAAATTATTTTCGATCAACCACTCTCTTACAAATTCCTTACTGAGTTGACGTTGACCTTCGCCATTCACTTGACGTTTTTCGTAACCCTCGGCATAAAAATACCGAGAACTATCGGGAGTGTGAATTTCGTCCATGAGCAAAATTTCTCCATTGTGAACTCCAAATTCATATTTGGTATCAACCAAAATCAAACCTCTTCGTGCTGCAATATTTGTTCCTTCTGCGTACAAGTCGAAAGAGTATTTCTCCAACATTCGGTAATCCTCTTCTGGCACAATTTCTTGTCTGATGATTTCTGCCGCCGAAATATCTTCGTCATGCCCTTCATTTGCCTTGGTTGTAGGAGTAATGATTGGATGGGGAAGTTTATCATGTTCCTTTAGTCCGTCGGGTAAAGAAACACCACAGAGGGTTCGTCCCCCGCTTTTATATATCCTCCATGCATGACCGGTAAGATAACCTCTCACAACCATTTCCACTTTGAAAGGCTCACATCTGAGACCTATGGTAACATTTGGATCGGGAGTATTGATTTTCCAATTGGGACAAATGTGATTTGTAGAATCCAACATGTGTTCTGCGATCTGATTGAGCACCTGGCCTTTAAAGGGTATAGGCTCTGGCAAGATCACATCAAAAGCGGATATTCTGTCGGAGGCAACCATTACCAATAGATCGTTCCCAATGGAATAAACGTCGCGAACTTTTCCATGATAGACATTGGTTTGTCCTGTAAACTCAAAATGGGAATCTTTGATTGCTTTGCAATGTATCATTTGGCCTAGCTGTTATTTTCCCTTTGAGCTGCATCCGCCTCGAAACGATCGATGATCTTCCCAACCAGTTTATGCCTAATGATATCTGAACCGGTAAGTTCGATGGTGGCAATACCCGGAATATTTCGCAACAGATTAACGGCCTTAAGCAAACCCGAAGGTTGATTTCTTGGAAGGTCGACTTGAGTTGAATCGCCGGTAATGACAAACTTGGCGCTCATTCCCATGCGAGTAAGGAACATTTTCATTTGCGGGAAAGTCGTATTCTGCGCCTCATCCAAGATCACAAAGGCCTTATCTAAAGTTCTACCACGCATAAAGGCAAGAGGTGCAATCTGAATGGTTCCTTTGTCGATGTAGTCTGCCAGCTTTTCGTAGGGAAGCATGTCCATCAGAGCATCATACAGGGGTTGCAAATAAGGATCAAGTTTATCCTTCAAATCACCCGGAAGGAAACCCAGGTTTTCTCCTGCCTCTACCGCCGGACGGGTAAGCACAATTCTTTTCACTTGCTTTTCCTTCAATGCTCTTACGGCAAGGGCCACGGCCGTATACGTTTTGCCGGTCCCTGCAGGACCGATGGCAAAAAGAATATCGTTGTCGCTTATAGCTTCAACCATTCTTTTTTGATTGGGCGTTCGAGCTACTACTCTCGTGCCACCGGGACCATATACAAGCACATCATCGCTTGCCACATCGGTTCGCATTTCGGACTGCGTCGCCGCCTGATCCAAAATACGCTCCAATTGTAAGAGGTTGAGGCTGTTGTATTTTTCGATGTGCCAAAAGATCAACCCAGCTTTCTCGCTGAATTTATCAATCTCTTCATCGTCGCCGTTTACCTTGATTATATTGCCTCTTGCGACAATTTTCAACTTGGGAAAACGCTCACGAATGAGTCGAAATTTTGAGTGGTTCGGACCAAAGAATTCTAGTGGGTCAATGTCCGGTATAAGGATTTCTTTTTCTTGCAAGGGTTAATTGCGCTTTTGATAAGTAGATAAAATGCTTGTAAAATACAGGCCGAAAGTATTCCATTTTCGCTACACCGAAAGGAGTAATCTTTTTACAAAATATCCACTTTATATCCTATCGGAAAATCTGCAGATCGATGTCCATTGTAACACTCACCACAGATCTTGGCAATCGCGACTACTACGTAGGTGCGGTAAAGGCCGCTATTGTGAGTCGCGCTCCTGGGACTACCATAGTGGATATTACACACATGGTGAAACCTTTTGATACCATAGAAGGAGCTTTTCATCTGCGAAGTGTTTGGAATCATTTTCCGCTAGGCACAGTGCACATCTTGGGCATTTTACCTGAATTTGCAATCAATCGACCACAGCTCTGCATTGTACACATGGGTCATTATTTCCTATGCACCGACAATGGCGCTGTGCCTTTTCTCTTCGATATTGATCCGGAAGAAGTATTTGAGATCAACCTTCCACAAGGAGATGAATGGAAATTTCCGTTGCGGGGGGTCTACGCCACGGCAGCAGCTCACTTATGCAGAGGAGGAACGCCCGAATTTTTGGGCAAAAGAACGGAAGGAATAAAATCCGCTCCCATGGTTCACCCGATCATAAGCGAAAATTCACTCAAAGGTCATGTGATTCATATTGACCACTATGGCAATGTTTACACCAACATCACGGAGCGTTTATTCAGACAGCATCAAGCCCGCAGAAAATTCTCAATCATGTTCAAGAGAGCTTCCAATGTGATCAATCAAATTTCTGATTACTACACCGATGTTACCGAAGGAGAGCGTCTGGCTATGTTTGGCAGCAATGGCTTGCTCATGCTTGCCATCAATGGAGGAGTAAATGGACACGGTGGAGGAGCCGCACAGCTCTTTGGGATACATGCAGGCGACATGGTAACAGTAGAGTATTATGATGACAAGAATCGTTAAGATGATTTTCCAACCGGAGCATGTGCCGGCGTTTTTAGATCTGTTCAGAAAAAACAGGCATGCCATTACCGCAGCAGAGGGATGTGTATCCGTAGAACTCTTGCAAGATGCTACCAATCCTGCAATTATGTTCACATACAGCCGTTGGACAGATGAAAAATCACTTGATGTGTACCGACAATCCGAACTATTCGGAAAGGTTTGGCCAGAAACTAAACGTTACTTTGCGGCACCTGCGGAAGCATGGACACTGTTAGAAAAGTAATGATTTCCCGATAAACAAAGAATTTGAATGATAGCACTGCTTAAAAAAGAGATAAGAAGTTTCCTTAGTTCCCTAATTGGATATGTGGTAATGGCAGTGTTTCTGCTAATCACGTCTTTATTCATGTGGATATTTCCGGGCGAATTCAATGTCCTAGACATGGGTTTTGCGAATATAGATTCTCTATTTTTCATATCCCCTTGGGTATTTATGTTTTTGATTCCGGCAGTAACTATGAGGTCTTTTTCTGAGGAACGAAGAACCGGAACATTAGAATTACTGCTAACCAAACCCATCACGGATTTCCAGATTATCCTTGCGAAATATCTGGCCGGGCTCATTCTTGTGATCATAAGTCTTTTGCCTACGCTACTCTTTTTCTTTACGGTATACCAATTGGGCAATCCTCCGGGCAATATAGATACAGGAGGAACATGGGGTTCATACATTGGTTTGCTTTTACTTGCCTGCGGTTATGTGGCCATAGGGATTTTCGCCTCAAGCATTTCAAGAAATCAAATAGTGGCTTTTCTCATTGCCATCTTGCTTACATTCTTTATGTATACAGGTTTTCAGTCGATAGGATCTTTTGAACTCATGGGAACTCTCGACGATTTTATTACGAAACTGGGAATGCAGGAGCACTATGCTTCTCTCAGTTTGGGGCTTATAGATTCGAGAGATGTAGTGTATTTTGTAGCTCTCGTTTCTGTGTTCTTCCTTTTCACAAACCTCGTGCTGAAGAGCCGAAAATGGTAGAAATGATTTTCGTTTTTATACCGCAGACCGTGAAGTTTGTTTTTCAGCCACAACTTCCATCAGAATTATTTTATCGCTTGTGACCAAGTAGTATATCCGATAGTTCATCAGATTGCTGCAGCGGATTTCACCTTCTTCGCGCGGGATTTCTACTTTGCGCGACGATTCCATTGGGTGATGTTGAATATGATGCAATCGATGCAACAACTTATGTCTCAGGCGCTCTGCCGCAATAAGCGAACTCTTTTGCACTTCTTCAATGATCTCTTTAAAGGAATCAAACGCGTGCTGACTGATTACCAAATCATGTTTGAACATGAAGCAAATTTAGTCCAAGTTTTGCTAAAGACTGAACCCTAAGTTCCGACCTATTTACATTATTCCAAATCAAGCGATAGAAAAATTGCACCCTAATTTTGCCGATGAATGCAGTTTTCTATCGCATAGATTTGAGAATCCCGCACGCATTCTACAAAAATTGCCCTAAGGCGTAATGCGGGATAAACATTACTAGCACTTCATAGCGAATTCCAATGCGGATTCTGGTTTCAAACAAGCTCTATGGCTGGAAACTCAAAGTAATACCAATGCTACATAATCCTGCATTGCGCATTGGAAGTCTGCTTTGGGTAATGTGCTGCAAGATCTTGCATCCATGAAATGGTATTAAATGCCCTTGCGATTTATTTTTAGTTTAATGTAATGAAACGAAATTGGACTATTGCATAAATCCAAACGGTATTGTATGAACAATTGGTGTAACAGGCCAAGTTGATCCTAGAAAAAAAAGGAACTCATAACTGCAACCCATTCAAACAATTACCAAGCAGGACATGGAATACTCTTTCCTTTTCCCACTTTTCGAATGGTGTTGTTTTTGTCTTTTGGATGACACTTCCAATGTCTGAATATTGTATATTTTACACTTATGTATAAATCAGCACCATAGACATCTTGCCCCAGCAACCATCCCAAATTATCGGAACCAATAATTACACTATTGAGGCGACAAGCAAAACCTAACTGAAATTTCTCCATTTGATAAAACGACAAAGGCATGGCAAGTTCAAATCTTTTGATTTCCCAACGGGGAGTTATTGAGATTGACGACGCACGCTGTACACCCAAAGAGTTTTTTCTCGGTAAACCAAGCGTTATCGCACTGAATAGATAAAAGTTGTTTCCCAAATTGTAATCCAACTGTGCCGAGACCCCCGTAGGTAATTTCATTCTGAACTTTTCCTCGTCAGAATTTTGCTCTGCCAGTCCGAAATTGGCCGTTATCAAACTGTCCAATTCATAAGTCTCATCAGAGCTTGCATCTGAAAATTCTTCCCACTGCGATCCTTCAGTCTCGTTGAATACATTGCGATAAAAAGTATTCTTGAAATTCACTCTTCCGATATCCAAAATAGAAAATCCCAACCGGTATTTATAATCACCATCTGTGCATGGATCATGCGGAACATAACCTTGTGCATTTCTTAAAGTCTTCTTGAAAGTCACACCTATATCCATTCCCCATCCACTGCCTGAATTCCAGCCGGGCTCGTTGAAGCCATATTCACCACTGAGAGAATGTGTTTCCATATTGGTAGAATCGAGAACCGTGTAGGACCAGTCGTCCAATCGAATACCGGCGCCCATGATACCAAACAACCTTTTAACTGTTATTCCTCCGAGGGTAAGCATATCAGGCCGTCTTCCTATAATGGTTGCATAGGAAAAGCCGATTTCACCCCAGGCCAATCCTGCAATTCTCAAGTCGCGAATATTATTTCGCTGACCCATCAACGGAGCATATTGAAAACCCTCTGCCAAATAATAGCTTAGACTTTCCGGAACACCGCGTGCATCAGCCACAGTGCGCAAACCCGTGTATAATCCAAAAGCGTGTTGCTTAATGGCAAATGTGACTCCTGGTCCTTGAGCAAATGCAGCAGCATAAGCATTGAAAGGAGCTTTAGTTCTGTTGAAATTGACGGTGTCGATGGAGGATAAATTCCCAAGCGAAAAGGTGCTTCCATCTATATACACCAGATTATTC
Source organism: Flavobacteriales bacterium (assembly GCA_034439875.1). Classification (GTDB taxonomy): domain Bacteria; phylum Bacteroidota; class Bacteroidia; order Flavobacteriales_D; family Sanyastnellaceae; genus JAWXBG01. The sequence continues at coordinate 7,389 of JAWXBG010000218.1, read as the reverse complement.
TGAGCAAATGCACCGGCTCCAATGAGATGAATGTCAATAAAAGCTCGGCTGTCGCAAATAGTACTCGGATTCATGAGCATCGTATTCGCCGGAGATCTTGTGCTTCCCATAATACCAAAGTGCTCCTGGGCTATGGTGTGAAGCGAACACAGAAATAGTAGTAAACACAGTACTTTGGAACTTGCGGGTGGCATGGTCCCTTTAAACGTCGAAACGGCTCCAAATGTTTTGTCTTCAGCAGCATCTTTCAAATACCCATCTCTTTCATTTTCAGCACACCTATATTTTTTAGTGAATCAGGGCGATTCTTGCTGAAATTTGCCACATGCACGGAATTTTCAGCACAGATACGGTAAACAAATGCCAACAATTACTCAACACCACTGGGAAAATCATTATTACCACCCACAAATCACCTGATGGAGATGCCATTGGCTCTTCGCTGGGTTTATTGAATTTATTGAAAAACATGGGTAAAGATGCTTATGTGATATTACCCGATGCTGCGCCGGAGTTTTTAAAATGGCCATCAGGATATGAAGACTGCATCATCTTCCAAACACAAACCGAACAAGCCAAAACCTTGCTTTCAGAAGCAGTACTGATCTTTTCTCTCGATTACAATAATTTCTCACGCACAGGCAGCGACATGGAAGCAGTTCTGCGCGATGCAACTGCTCCATCTGTGATGATAGATCACCATCACAATCCGGATAACGTTTTTGCTATTCAATTCAGTGATACAGATATATGCAGCACTTGTCAGTTGCTTTATGAGTGGACATCTGCCATGGGGTTATTAGACCATTTAGATCAGCGAGTTGCCGAATGCTTCTATCTCGGAATTATGACTGATAGTGGATCATTTCGTTTTCCAAGTGTAACACCGAAAACACATTTGATCATTGCAGACCTTATGAATGCGGGGATTGATCATGCGGCCATTCATCGCAATGTCTATGACAATAACTTACTCAATCGATTGCGTTTGATAGGTTATGCTTTAAGCGAAAAACTCGAGGTAATTCAGGAGTGCGGCACAGCGCTGATCTCTTTGAATAAAGAAGAATTAGATCGATATGGTTATCAGCCCGGCGATACAGAAGGACTTGTGAATCAAGCTTTATCCTTGCAAGGCATCAACCTCGCTGCTTTTTTCAGAGAAGGCAACAACGAAATAAAGGTTTCACTGCGGTCTACCGGAACATTTGATGTCAATCAATTTGCACGTAGAAGTTGGAATGGCGGCGGACACAAAAATGCAGCCGGAGGGAGTTCACAAGAATCACTTCCTGTTTCACTAGAACGATTCCGCAAAGAAGCCCTCGATCTGAAAAACGAAATCATAGCCTCATGAGAATCATTTTGATATACGCTGCGCTCATTTTTATTGGGTGTAATGGATGCTCTGAGCAAAAACAGACAGCAGATGTGGATTATGAAAAAATTCAGAAAGAACTCATAAAAGCCCGCAAGGCAGAACATGAGTCGGAAATGAAAAAGATAGGAGACTTCATAGCAGAAAATAAATGGCCTATGACTCAAACTTCTACAGGTACCTATTATTGGATATACGAAGACGGAGGTGGTGAGAAGGCCCAGAACAATGACATTGTAGTTCTTGATTACACTATTCATTTATTGGACGGATCACTTTGTTACCAAACAGATTCCTTGACCTTGGCTACAGTTCGTGTGGGCATGGACAACGTAGAATCCGGTATTCATGAAATACTTCTATTGCTTGGAGAAGGAGATCGGGCACGGGTCATTTTGCCCTCTCACCGAGCGTTTGGATATACAGGAGATTCGAACAAAATACCTCAAAACGCATCATTGATTTACGATCTAAAAATTCTAGGATTCAGATGAAACGAGTTCTTCTTTTTGGGTGCATCATCATGGCCATTAATATTCTTTCGTGCAACGAAAAACGCGAAGGATATACTCGCCTCTCTGAAGGGGTTTATAAAAAGTTGCTCGCATTTGATGAGAAGGGTAAAAAGTTGGGAGACTCTGAATACTCAGCCATATATGTGTTTCTAAGAAATGCTAAGGACAGCACTGTGTACAATGATTTTGTGATGTACTGCGGAACATGGAAAAATATGTCGGATAGTTTACCCAACGCCGACACGCTATTTCTGCGAGATCTCGCCAAGCTAGAAAGTGGTCAAAGGGCCTCATATCTTCTTCCATACAAGATGGTGCGCAATACATTTGTTGATGGATTTATCGGCGACACTTCGCTTTCCGAATCAGAGGTGGAACTTGTTTTTGGAGTGCTTGAAACATTTCACTACGCAGGGTTTTTGGACTTCCTGACCCATGAAGCTCAGAGCGGAAATATTAGCGAAATGGATGCAATTGACTTTGCCTTTCTCAATAAGCCCGATTCCCTTCAAAGTTTCACTAATATTGCGTTTCAATGGTGGAATCGCACCAACAGTTCGCATCCCAGAAGCGGCGAAGACATTACTATAAAATATGGTACCGAATTGTTGAATGGAACAGTTTTAGATACCCTTTCAGAAATGACTTTTACCTATGGCAAACCAGGACAGATTGTTTCAGGATTAAGCTATGCCATCAGTAAAATGAAATTTGGAGAAAAGGCAGATGTTTACATGCCTTCGTATATGGCCTTTGGAGAATATGGATCAAGCACCGGTTTAGTACCAGCATTCACACCCGTGAAATTCAGACTGGAATTGGTTGAACCCATTGGCGTTGCACAATAGTGTCTATTTGCGGAATTGTGAGTTGATGAGTAATGGAAATGCCTAGAAAACACTAAGATTCCGAAGTGCTCAACTGCATTAAGAAAACAACTATCGATTAGATGAAAACACTCTTCATTATTTGCCTGGCGCTGTTCAATTCGACATTGAACTCGATTGAACCCCTTCATGAGTTCTTTACAGGATTGCGCAGCAAGAGCCTTGTAAAGCGCATGGCGCCTGAAGACTCTTTAGTACCAGGGATTTATAAGACGAAAAGTACTGGAATTATGAACCGTGCAATTTCTTATAATTTAAGCAATACGATTATTGAAACAAATCCTCGATCGGGGATAACTGAAATAAACATCAAACTCTTTACAAACGATCTTGAGCAAGCACTCCAGTTCGATGGATATCCAGGAATTAAACTTAGCAAAGTCCCAACGAGTGAGCAATCGGCAGCAGTGCGATCATACATCGATAAACATTTCTATATTAAATTTCAAGGCCAACCAACTCTATTGCAATATGTAGGTATAGTTGTAGACCCAGATTTTACGATTTGTTCATTTGAAATCATATTGGTACCTGAATACAATTTTCTCGAAATCAAAAACAGTTTGCTCATAGAAATTTATCCTTTGCAGAGAAACATTGTAGATCTCAGATTGAAGGGTAAGAGCCAGACGCTCACCTTTTTTCTAGGTAAAGAAATCGAAATTTTGAACTACTGAGATCGCAGTATGACTAAAAAAGAAAAATCCGAATTTATCATCGAAAGGTTAGAGAGCCTTTACCCCGAAACCCTTATTCCACTGAAACACGACGATGCGTATACACTTTTGGTGGCAGTTGTACTTTCGGCACAATGTACAGATGAACGGGTGAATACAGTAACTCCCCGACTATTTCAAATGGCTGGAACACCTCGTGAAATGGCGCAATTGGACGCTAAGGATATTGAAGAGATTATAAAGCCTTGCGGACTATCTCCAACCAAAAGCAAAAACATTAAAACTCTATCGCAGATTCTTACCAATAAATACAAGGGCATGGTTCCCAAAACATTTGAAGAATTGGAAGAACTTCCAGGAGTGGGACATAAAACAGCGAGTGTAGTAATGTCTCAAGCATTTGGTTTTCCTGCCTTTCCGGTGGATACGCATATTCACAGGCTTATGACAAGATGGGGGCTCACCAATGGGAAAAATGTGGAACAAACTGAAAGCGATGCGAAAAAACTTTTTCCGGAAGAAAAATGGAATAAGCTGCATCTTCAGATCATTTTTTATGGTAGAGAGTATAGTCCCGCGCGGTCATGGGATCCCGCATTAGATTTTATTACTGCTACATTGAATCCCAAAGCACCAAAGCGAAAATCCTGAGTATGGCAGAAGATAAAATGTTCAGAACAGGACTCAGGAATTCTTATCGCGGAAATATGCCATGGAGTGAAGTGATCACCAAGGACATTGTTTCGCTGCTGAAATCACTTCAGTATTTTTTGGGTCATGGAAAAAAAAAGCCCGTGATAGTGGCCAGTCCTGATTTGCCCGGCAAACGCACCACCCTTCACAAAATAGCCGGAGTATTGGGATATAGACTTACCAATATTCCTTTGCAAAGAGCGGAATTGATTGTTCAGTTTGACGATCAAACATTTTCAAGCACCCAAATTCCTAAGATTCTGCAAGGCCAAAAAATGATCAACGAAAATTGTAGAGACATCTCCAAACAACATGTTGATGAAGTCCATCTCAAAGTGTTTGGCTACAATACAATTATAAATCCATTGATATATCAAGGAATCGCTGTCATGAAGAGTGATGAAAATGCACGTCATGATGGTCAGAAAATCACTTGTCCTATCGACCCACTCGAAGATGGAGCGATATATCAGATATTATTGGACAATACCGTAGACGATCAGTTTGTAGTAGACTACCGGATAGCGATTATAGGCAATACAATAGCGCTCTTATACTGCAAATTCAAAACACACGAAGTTCGTTTCACAAACGAGGTTCATCATGCTCGACTGCACCGATCGGCGGAGTTTCTGAGTGAAGAGGAAGAACGTCTGATAATAAAATTCTGTCTCGAAATGGGGGCAGAATTCTGTGAACTCGATGTACTTCGTCACAAGGCAGATGGCAGAATCTATGTGATTGATCTGAACAAGACACCCTTTGGTCCCCCGGCAGGACTGAGCGATTTAGACAACCAAAAAGCACTCAGCATATTGGCGGAATCCTTTCATCGGAATTTTCTACAAAGAAGCGAATAGCCTATCCATTGCCAGATGGGCTTAATCCACTTTATTATCGAACTTTTCAATAACTTCAGCGCTCACACCAGTGGAAGCGAAACCACCATCGTGATATAAGTTCTGCATGGTGACATAACGAGTAAGATCGGAGAACATGGCCACACAGTAATTTGCACATGCCTTTCCATCCGCATTTCCAAGAGGGCTCATCATTTCCGAATAGGAGATGAAACTGGAGAAACCTTTCACACCACTTCCTGCGGTAGTCACAGTAGGGCTTTGCGAGATTGTATTTACCCTTACATGTTTCTTTTTGGCGTAGTGATACCCGAAGCTACGGGCGATGCTTTCCAAAAGGCTTTTTGCATCTGCCATATCATTGTAATCAGGGAAAATTCTTTGGGCTGCGATGTATGTAAGAGCCACTACACTTCCCCAATCGTTGATGGCGTCCATCTTGTATGCAGTAGCGAGAGTCTTGTGCAAACTCGTTGCCGAAACATCGAGGGTTTGCTTATACCATTCATAATTGAGATCGGTGTAATGTTTACCTTTTCTCACGTTTGGCGACATACCAATGCTGTGCAGAACAAAGTCTACACCGCCACCAAAATGCTCCATAGATTTGGCAAAAAGGTTTTGCAAATCGGCTTCACTGGTAGCATCAGCCGGAATGATAGGCGCATTACCGATTTTGGCGGCAAGTTCATTTATTTCACCCATGCGCATGGCGATGGGAGCATTCGTTAGAACGATTTGAGCACCTTGGGCGTGGCATTCTTCGGCCACTTTCCAAGCGATAGACATATTGTTGAGGGCTCCGAAAATGATACCCTTTTTTCCTTGCAGCAGATTGTTTGACATAGGATTGATCTGTTATTCCGGGGTGAATTTAGGGGATTGCAGTCAAATTTGAAAATCGGTTGATAATAAGGAGCTTAATCCTCCAACAACATAAGCGCCTCGCTCAGTTCACCCATTGTCCTGCGATCGCCGCGTGTTTGGGCCAAGGCAATACCCTTCTGAAAAATATCGATGGCTTGCTCCCGACCACCTTGTTCGGCATATAGATGACCCAGTTGATAGTACACTGGTAAATAGTCGTCGTGGCTTTCCAAAAGTCCTTCCAAAATTTCAATTGCATCGTCTAGTTTATCCAACTTTCGATATTCCAATGCAATGGCATACAGAAGAAATTCATCTTTTGGCGTTTCGAAAAGCATTTTTTGCAACGTTTCCAATCTTGACATATCAATGAAGTTCTTTACGGAAACCTTACTCCTCCTTGACCGGTTGATTCCACAGCTTAATTTTATCACCTGAAGAAACTCCACCAAGCACTTCTACAGTCATACCATCGGATAATCCAAGTTGCACATCGTGGCGCTCATAAGTACCTTCCGAAACAAGCACTTCCACAAATGCCTTTTGAGAATCGTCATATTGAACCAAACTCTCGGCAATGGTCAACACGCTGTCACGACGATCCAAAACGATATCTGCATTTGCCGAATAACCAGCGCGAATGAATTCACCTGGCTCCATTTTCACTGCTGCTCGAATCTGAAACTGAATGGCTCCATTTTCTTCAATTCCCTTTGGAGCGATATACTCGAGATCAGCCGTGAACTCCCTGGTTTCCATTGCACCGATCTTCATGATGAGCTGCATACCTGTTTTGAGTTTTTCAACTTCACTTCCATCCACTTTACCTTCAAAAATCAAATCACCCATATCAGCAATGGAAGCAATGGTGGTTCCTTCATTAAAGTTATTTGCTTCAATCACACTATTACCTTCCTTTACCGGAACGTCGAGAATCATACCTTGGATGGTAGAGCGAATCAGTGTTGTAGAGGCTGTACCGCCTGCCTTGGTAACACCTTCTTTCACAATTTGAAGATTGTCTTCAGCCGCTTTCAATTCTTCGTTGGCTTGTTTTCGTGCAATTTCCACAGGTTGAAATTCTGCCTTCGCTATCACCCCTTGCTCAAATAGTTTTTCATTTCTTTCGAAATCCATGTTCGAATTCTCCAAATCAATTTTCGCCCGATTCACGCGATTTTCAGCGTTGCTAAGATTCACCATATCGGGAATGATTTTCACTTTAGCAATCAAATCGCCCTCCTTCACCATGTCTCCTGCTTCTACATAAATCTCCCTGATAATACCCGATACCTGAGGTTTAATAAGAATTTCTTTGCGAGGAATCACGCTACCGGTAGCCACCGTTTTTTGAATCACATTGCCTTTCACAGCAACTTCAGTCTCATACTTAAGTGGATCTTCTTGCTCCTTTTCATAAAGGAAATAGAAAGTGAATACCGATCCTCCGATTATCAGAACGGTGAGAATGATGAGTGGTATTAGACAGCATTTGCGGCTATCTTTTTATAT
>JAWXBG010000217.1:0-3008 GCA_034439875.1 Flavobacteriales bacterium | reverse complement strand
TGTCGGACTCGGCACCAGTGATCCGGATACTAGTGCTATTCTGGATTTAAACTCTACCACTAAAGGATTGCTCATACCGCGTATGAATACCACCCAGCGATTAGCAATAAGTTCACCGGAACCTGGACTCTTAGTTTTTGATACAGATACAGATCAATTCCATTATTATAACAATGAATCCTGGATTACTTTTCTTGGGAATAAATATGGTATCAATTTTAATGATAGAAATGTAGCACTCGGAGATTCAGCGCTGATTAATACAAATAGCAATTTGGGACTGGATAACAATGCGATTGGTTGGAAAGCGCTCTATTCCAATACTACAGGTTACGAAAATATAGGAATAGGCAAGCAGGCACTTTTCTCTAATACAAATGGATCCAGAAACATTGCAATAGGGTTAGGAAGTTTGAGAGACAATACCAATGGTAGTTTGAATGTGGCTTTAGGTTATCAATCTTTACAATACAATAATGGAGATTATAATACTGCTGTTGGACAAAGTTCAATGAAAGATAATTCATCTGGGTCTTCTAATACAGCTGTTGGAAGTTTTTCTTTGGCAAGGAATACGACTGGTAGCTCCAACTGTGCGATTGGTAATTTAGTTTTAAAAGAAAATACATCAGGTCAATTTAACGCTGCGGTGGGCTATAGATCAATGGAAGAAAATAGACAAGGTACACATAACGTAGCAATGGGTTCATATGCTTTGCATTATTCTAATGATGGATCTGAAAATTCTGCTTTCGGAGCAGGCACGTTAATCTTTAATTCTACTGGAAGTGGTAACACAGGAATTGGAAGAAGTGCAGCTACCTATATCACCACAGGTAGTTACAATAAAGTATTGGGATATGACGCAGGTGACGCAATCACGACCGGAAATCATAATACAGCCGTTGGTTATGATGCTGGTGTTGGCGTTGGTGGGGGTGCCTGGAGCAATACAACCGCTATAGGATATAATGCGACTGTATTAGCAACAAACCGCATCGTAATTGGTCATACTTCTATCAATCAGATTGGTGGATATGAACCTTTCATTGATATTTCGGATGGTAGATTCAAAAAGGATGTACATGAAGACGTCCCAGGTCTGGAATTTATTCGCCTGCTTCGTCCGGTCACCTACCATCTGGATGTAAATTCCATCGCGGATCATATCAAGGAAGATTACAAGCAGGATGAAAACGGAAATATCGTTTACGTAGCACCTGATCAAGCGCTGATAGAAGCCAGACAAGAAAAGTCAGAGAAATTAAATACAGGCTTTATTGCACAGGAAGTAGAGGCCGCTGCAAAACAAATTGGATATGACTTCTACGGCGTCAGAGCACCAGTGAATGAAATAGATCATTATGGATTGAGTTATGCACTCATTACCGTTCCACTCGTCAAAGCCGTTCAGGAATTAAGCCTCGAAAACGAAACCCTGAAAGCCGAAGTAATTAGTCAAACGCAGACTATGCTACAATTGGGTCTTGAACTTGAGACCTTGAAGGCCGAAATACAGTTGATAAAAGCACTATTGCAAGACTAAATTCGCTAGTTCAATCAAACGTAATAAGATGTAACCACGTATTCGACAGTGTTTCGCGCCGAAAACATGTTTGCCTGAATTTCAAAGTAAAAACTATCTTGCCCATGCTTAGTATACATGATCGAATTTTTTCAGACCTGAAAAGCAAGTTGTTCGGACATGGCATGCATCAAGATTCTATGATCAAAACGGTAATTATCGATGACGAAAAGTTTTGTATTGAGGTCCTCGAGTCCTTGCTGACCACGCATTATCCTGATATCCAGATAACCGGAAGTTTTACGGACCCCATTCAGGCCATTGCTTTTATACAATCGCAGACACCGGATGTAGTCTTCCTCGATATCAATATGCCCGGGATGAACGGATTTGACGTACTGGATAGCCTGATGCCTTTCACCTTCAAAGTGGTTTTTACGACGGCGTATGACAATTACGCCATTAAGGCCATGCGGTATGGGGCCATAGACTACGTATTGAAGCCTATTGCCGCAGAGGATCTGGTCGGTACGATGACCCGTGTAATGGAGGACAAGAAGAAGGTAGACAATGCTCGGTTACATAATGAGCGAAATACAAATCGTAAAATTTCCATTGTCAATAGCGATGGCATGTTGATTTTATCGGTCAAAGAAATTCTATACTGCGAAGCCGATAATAGCTACACCATTTTCCATCTGTCAGGGGGCAAGAGAATCATAGCATCCCGTACGCTAAAGGACTTTGAGTCCATTCTGCTACCCTGTGGTTTCTACCGTATACACAATTCTTACTTGATCAATCTCGAACACGTTCAGCTATATTCTAAAAGTGATGGAGGTCAGGTGAAAATACAGGAAACCTTCCTTCCTGTATCCCGCACACGTAAAGATGAATTTCTAAGTGAACTGGATCGGTACCTCAATTTCGATGTTCAGTGAACTGGTCCAGGCGCATTTATCAGGCCATTTATGTCTTTGCCGGATATATGCTATGGGTGACGTTTCTTCCTACATTGAATGCCCAATTTTCAGCACTTGACTTCGAGCGATTGTCTTTGCCGGAAGGGATGCCTGAACTCCCTGTCTCCGGTATCGTGCAGGATAAGCGAGGCTATCTTTGGATAGGCACCCCTTCAGGCTTGTATAGATATAATGGAATTGTTTCCAAGACATTTCTGAAGAATGCCTCAACACGCGGTATTCCAGATAACCGCATTACACAAATCGAATACATCGAGGATAAAGTGATCTGCCTTACATTGGAAGGTATTTTCATTCATGACTGCATCACCGAAAAAGATACAAGCCTTTATTTGTCCGGAGTAGAAGGTGTCCCCGCATATTTGGTCAATACCATGACAGATGTGGCCAGTGACGGTCAGGGAGGATTGATCTTACTCTCCCGAGCCGGTTTTATGCATGTGGATTCAGTAATGCATAAAAAGTATGAATACATCCATCGCGACAGTTCCGAATCTCTT
>JAWXBG010000216.1:0-4087 GCA_034439875.1 Flavobacteriales bacterium | reverse complement strand
TTTCCGCTCTCCTTGAGTCACGCGCTGTCCTGATTACCCCTTTATCATATAGCCGTGTGACACCATGATGTCAGCAGCGTTTGGATAGGTGGCGAAACGCTGCTCACCTACATCCTGCGCTACTCTCTACCGCCTTAAGGAGATTACTGCATTGTCGGCAACTTATGCCTGATTACAATCGTCTTGGTTAAGACGTTAACCCAACCATTTTTTGTAATACATTTGAGGAGACAATTAGATTATTGATCGGCGTGCAAACAGGATTTGCAGACTTGCAAGTAAACCTTGACGTTGTATTTCTGCCGCAATAAAAGGAGCTTTGCCCTGCAAATATGCAAAACTAATGTGCCCATCGCAATAATCGAGTACCCATCGGAGACGTGCTTTTACCAATGATTCATCCGCATTTAAATCAAGACGTTTAATGGTATCCCATAACGATTTTTTCTCAGCACCGCTGAATCGCGGGTTTGGTTTAACCAACATGGCTGGAAATAACAAAATAAATGTGTCCGCTTGGATTTCAAATGGATCTACAACATCAGTATAATCTCTCTTCTTGGCATTCATTTTTGAGGAGGCTAACCGAAAATTAGCCCATTCGTAGGCTAAATCTGGGGTAATTGATTTAGGGATGAAATGATCTACGCTTGCACTTCCTTGTTCATTTGGTATCCAGTGACAACAATAAGCACAAATGGATCTGTATGCGCGGCATAAATCAGGTAATGAATCTCTCCAGTAAGCATGATATGTCCAATTATAAGGTGGTTCGTTATCTCTTAAAAATTTAAGCCCTTTTTTCCGCACCACATCATCGAACGATTCGGGTTCAGGTTGTTGCGAAATAACTATCACACCTGCACTCCATAAGATTCTGCAAAAAATAACCAGCGCGGCCAAAATTCATCATCCGCAGCTAGTAATTTAACTAATCGGGCATGAATCTCCTGAATTGTTTCAACTCTGGGTTCATCTTCCAATTGGATTCGTTTAGCTGCTTCTAATGCTTTCTCAGCTTCAACAGAACGAGGTTGGGCAAGTTCAAATACATCTGATGTAAGCCAAGCATCGACAACACCAAAACGTACAAAGGGTAATTCTTTTAGGACTACTTGTTGCTTGAATAAATCTTTTCCAGTCAATTCTAAATTGAAAAGTTTGTCTAATGAAGAATTGAATATCGGTTCAACAGATGCCATTACAAGAGGAGAATGGGTAGCAATTAGAAATTGAACCTCAAGTTCTTGACTGAGTTCATGTTGAACATCAATGAGGGCGGGAAGAATTAACCGTTGCCATTTGGGATGTAAATGAGCCTCTATTTCGTCAATCAAAATGACCATCCGACGTTGTGGCTCTATTTGTGCCAACTTCGCATGAGCTTGATGCTCACTCCATGCCCAAACCAATAAGTATGCCAAAGCAAGAATTCGTCTCATCCCCTCCGATGCGTAAATTACTGCAACATCACCATAAGGCATTTCTAAGGTAGGTATAAGGCGTTTTTCATTGGGTATACGAGTAGGTTGACCAGGTTTGAGTTGACCAGTATCTTCAGGAGAAAGGTGTTTTAACACTTGTACAAATGTATTGAATACTGTGTTTTCAGTATTTTGCCAAGTTACCCAATCACGTAATAAACCTTCGCATATTGAACGGCGAGTAGTTGATTCCTCAAGCCCAAGCCAAACCTCCTGAGGGGAGAAAATGAAAGGTCGTGATATAGTATTTGACTGGTAATGTTGTGCTGGATCCCATACAGCGAATGAATTATCTGCTTTTGCATAAACAAGGAGACTAGGCAATGCCTGATTATCGCTGTTACCTTGCCAAGCTAAACTAGCTCTATCATAATTTACTGTTATTAGTTTAGACTCTGTGTATTCTCCTGATACTTTGTAAGTAATGTTTGCTTGTTTTGAGTTGCGGTTAGTAGGATCAGCAGGATAATCAATCCAATGTCCCGTCAATGCCCACCATGAAGTATCTAATAAAAAAGTCTTTCCTAAACCATTATCACCTGTCAGTAGATTAATCCTTTTTCCAGGCTCAAACGTAAGTTTCTCAGCGGGTCCCACACCGTGTAATTCTAAGTATGAGAGAATTGCCCCACCTTCTGGAGGTAAATCGGAAGGAATGCCAATCAAAGGAATTAAACTACTAATCATAACAGGTTGTGAATCAAACAAACTCTCGTCAGAGAGTTGGGTTGAGGTAGATATATCTAATAAAACACTGGCTTCATCTGATGTTATATAAAATTCATTCATGAAGGTAAAAATAATATCGTCTCTCGTTGTATCCTCGAACCAATCTTTATCTCGGTATAGCCATACAGCTAAATGGAAAACTGGAACTTTGTTCCCCTTTAACTCTCTATCAATAAGCTCACGTTGTAGAATATCTAGATAATCTGATTTCCAGCCCCATATCCTAGGAAGGTCAGTGTTGTGAATAAATGGTTCACTCCACCTTCCTCTAGTTCTTCTGGTTTGAGAAGTTGAACCTGGATATTTTGCTGGTAACCACTTGTTTTCATAATAACCATAGTAGAAGCTACTAAACTCAAATGGTTTGAAATATTGAGTCATGTAAGAGCGCGTAAGCGAGTCCAACCGAACTTCAATTGTGTCTCCGACAGGAAGTCCCGCCTTTTTCGCAGCTAAGAAATCAATACCGAAAAAGGGATGAATTGCCTGAATTTTCTTTATTGCTTCCGTAATTGCCTCAAGACTTAGATACATGAGCCGCCCTAAATCTGTCTTAACTGACGTACTGCATACTCGCAGAACTCTTGATTGAGTTCGATGCCTGTAGCTGATCTCCCTGATTGTATTGCAACTTTCAAGGTAGTACCACTACCTGAGAATGGGTCTAGAACTGTTCCCCCGGGGCGGCAACCTATTTCCAAGCATCTAGCAACTAGTTCTTCTGGAAAGGGGGCTGTATCAATTCCATTATTCGTTTTACTTGCTGGAATTGACCAAATATCTTCCTCATCATGTTCTTGAAGTGGATTTCGATCAAAGTAATAAAATCGCTCTTTTGAGAACATGAACATGAATTCATAACTCCTACGGGGTCTATCTTTCACTGATTCCTGTAAGCTATGTACACGATTCCAAATAATGGAGCTACGTAGAGCCCAGTGTCTTTGGGTCATTTCAATAGCAACACGCCAAGGAATACCTATCATGCTCTTTCTTTCAAGCCCAATTCCCATCCCTCCACTTTTGTCAACGGCACGTAGTCCAAAACGCCGCTTACTACTTTTGCGATCTATTCCTTGAGATTCTCCCTTACCAGAATAATATGTATCTCCGATATTTAGGAAAAGAAGACCTGATGGGGTGAGCAATCTGTAAACTTCATCCATTATCCGAGCGATTGAGTTAACATAATCTGCAACGGTATTTTCATGCCCCAATTGACTTTCAACACCATAATCGCGTAGCCAAAAATATGGGGGAGAGGTGACCACACAATCGAATTTCACATTGTCAGGCATCGCCTTTAAAATTTCGTAGGTATCCCCTACGAATAAATTCCAATCAATTTCATTTTTGGATTTTCCATTATATTGTGCCTGCAATGTCAATTCTCGGATCCTTGCCCTTAGAAAATGTGTTCTGAAACAGAATAATAACATCGATTTCGTGTATTGAAAGGAAGAAATAGTAAGTTTTTGATGGTAGCTTTCCTGTACGCAACTGTATAAGTGTAGTGATTACAGTGTTTTTTGCAATCATCGCCTCATACATAATCAATCTTAGCTAATTGGCTGGTGAAAACGGAGTAACACAAAATCGCCGCGCAGTTCGAAGCGTCCTCGTAGGCGAGTCGCCTGTTGCAATCACGGCAACCCTGCGCGATCATAGAGCGCGTACTTACCTCACCCCCCGACCCCCTCTCCGAAAAGCGAGAGGGATTTAGGTGAGGTTGCTTTTTGAGAGGATCACGCGCTTGAAACGTCTATACCCCCTATTGATGATACTTCTGCTGTCGCTCACGCTTGCCTCGATTACCCTGATCGCCGCGCAAGACGAGCCGCCACCCGAACCACCGCCCGACTCGGGACTCGATG
>JAWXBG010000215.1:0-24139 GCA_034439875.1 Flavobacteriales bacterium | reverse complement strand
CTTATGCTCACGGCCGTAGTGATTTTCGCATTGTTAGGTTGGTTCAATTCGGCAGAAATAATGCAAATCATATATGATGATCCTGATCAAAATGCAATTCTATCTCTCCATTTTTTGGTCATTGGCTGCTCTGCCTTTTCAATGCAATACATTTTTGGAACACTTCTAACAGCCAACGGAAACATGCGCCAACTCATTGCCATAATGTGCATAGGTGCTATCCTCAATATATTGATGAATCTGATTCTCATACCTCGGTTGGGAGCAGTCGGTTGTGCAATTGCCAACGCTACTAGTCATAGTCTTGTGTTGTTCCTTCAGATTTGGTACTCATTCAAGGTATTCAAATTTCGATTCGATCGCCAACTAGCGTGGAAATGCCTCGTATTTATTGTTATGTCAATCTTTTTGGCCTGGGCCGGTTCTTCCTTTTTTTGGCTAGAGACAATATTTGAACTCCGGTTTACGATTACCCTGGGCGTTTCCGCGATTCTTCTGGGATTAGCAGCACTTCTTAGCGGTATAATCGACTTTAAACAATTGCCCGATCTACTGCGAATGAAGGATTCCGAGGGCCGGAATAACCAAAACAAATTTCGATAGCACAACACAGAAAACACAACTCGCTTCATGAATGACAATTTGCTGCCATTATGCGAATTGGACTAAATTCGCAGCACTTTGATCACACTATGACGAACGACGCAAACAACTTTTCCATCGATTCTTCCAATCTGCTTGTACTGTTGTACAAGTGGCGTAAACCCCTCATCATTATTTCAGTAGCCGCAGCAATTGTATCTGCCGCTGTTTCACTCATGATCCGAGAGAAGTATAAAAGTACCACGATACTTTTTGCAGTGCAACAACACAGTTTTGGTGATCAGCTTTTGGAAGAAACGAAACTCGAAGACTTCTTGGCCTACGGTGAAGAAGAAGATGCCGAAAGGTTGCTTCAAATGCTCAACTCTGATCGCATCCGCGACAAAATTATAGAGCGCAATGATCTTTGGTCGGTCTACGATATAAAACGCGACGGCAAGGGTGCAAAAACCCTGATGGCTCGAGAATACAACGACAACGTGTCAGCGAAGTTAACAAAGTTCGGATCGATCGAAGTTGCCGTACTCGATTACGAACCTGACCGTGCTGCCAAAATGGCCAACGAAATAGCTGCGTATTCAGATACACTTACCAATCAAATGCGCAAAGAACGAGCCTTGCAGGCACTTCATTATGCACAACAATCTCTATTTCGCCTTGAAGAAGAAATAACTCTGCTCGAAGACTCTATGAAAGTGCTCAGGCAAATGGGGGTCTATGATTACGAAGAACAGATCACCGCTCTATCGGAACAATATGGTACCTCCATTGCCGAAGGACATCCAGATCGCGCCCAGCTCATCAAAGATCAAATGGACTTCCTTTCCCAGTATGGTACTCTGTACAACAAACTCGAATTGAACATTTTTGCCGGTCACGATCAAAAGGAAATCCTTAAAAAACGTTGCGACAATATTGGAATTGATGTGGTTGCGGACCTTGATTCAAAATATACTTCTGACTCAGCAGTGCCTGCTGATAAAAAATCTTATCCAATACGTTGGCTTATTGTTGCCATGAGTACTGCCTCAGCATTCATATTTGGCTTTATCATACTCTTGATTACAGACAGCTTGAAACGATTGAGGCTCGAAGGCAAAATCTAACAAGTACATGCTAAAGCTCGATCTTTCGAACAGGCTACTTTACATTTCGTCTGCAGCATACATTCTGCTTACGGGCCTTTCGTTGTATTTCGAGTTTTATTATATCACACTCCTTCCTGCGGTAATTGCTGTGCTATGGATGGCATTCTTCAAACTCGAATACATTCTTTGGATAGTTGCTGCATTTACCCCTGTCTCTATCAATATTGAAGAATTTGATATGGGTGGAATTGGAATGTACATTCCAACAGAACCCTTGCTTTTCGGAGTGCTTATCGTATTTATTTTTAAACTACTTTCAAGCAACAGCATTGATTCTCGCATTTTTTGTCATACCATTTCGTACATAATATATGCCTATTTAGGTTGGATGGTCTTTACTTCCATTACAAGCGAACACCCTTTTGTTTCTGTAAAGTACGTGCTCACAAGGATGTGGTTCATTGCCTCATTTTACTTTCTGGCAGTTTATCTCTTCTCTCGATGGGAGAATATTCGTCCTTACTTTTTACTCTATTTGTTTCCCCTTTTCGGAGTGATCATTTACACCGTTGTGCGTCACAGTCAATATGGGTTCGACAAAGAATCTTCGCATTGGGTAATGGAGCCTCTCTTTAAAGATCATACAAGCTATGGCGCGGTATTGGCCATGTACTATCCGATACTAACAGCGCTGCTGCTTTCGAAAAAGATGCAGTTGGTGCTCAAGGTTCTTCTTGGAATTGGGTTTTTAGTGCTCACTGCCGGTCTAATATTGTCGTATACACGCGCGGCATGGCTTTCAGTTATAGCTGCGGCTATAGTGCTCGTAGCAATGATTCTGCGCATTAAATTCCGCACAATCATTTTAACCTCTCTAGTACTTGCGAGCTTTCTGTATGTAGCAATGGACGATATACAAATAGCACTTCAACGCAACAAACAAGAGAGCAGCGATAAACTTGAAGAACACGTTGGCTCCATCAGTAATGTGAGTAGCGATGCCTCCAATTTGGAGCGCTTGAACAGATGGAACTGCGCCATAGAAATGTGGAAAGAAAGGCCTGTACTTGGATGGGGACCCGGCGTATACCAATTCGAATATGCGCCCTTTCAAAAAGCAAAAGACAGAACCATTATCAGCACCAACGAAGGTGATGGTGGCAATGCGCACAGCGAATACCTCGGTCCACTATGTGAGCAAGGAGTACTCGGAATGGCTCTTGTGATACTACTTGTTTTATCCGTGTGTGCAATGGGATTCCGACTATTTTTCACCGTGAAAGACTTCGAAACAAAGTTGGTAAGCACATCCGCTTTTCTTGGACTCATTACTTACTTCGTTCACGGTGTGCTCAACAATTATCTCGACACCGACAAAGCTTCTATACCTTTTTGGGGATTTATTGCCGTTCTTGTTGCAGTAGATCTCTATCACACGAAAGTAATCTCCCATAGGTCAGATAAGACTGAGAGTAAAATTTAGGACATCGAAAGTGCAGGGACATTAAAATTGGTTCTTCGAAAAGGAATGGAACGAGTTGATGATCGTCTTCGATCTTAAAAGATATGACAACTCAATATCGCCAAGTCATCAACAAAAGGCATTTCGCCCTTAAACTCTGTGCAATTCGACAGCAGCAAATGATTCAGCTCATTGGGAGATAATTTGTAATTGGCCAAAATCAATTGCTCCAATCGTTCATTCCCAAATTCTTGATTTTGTTCGTTCTCCGTTTCTACTAATCCATCTGTAAAACAAACGACCCAAGAATCAGGATGGACAATAACCTCGCCCATCGCCAATTTCGGGAGCTCTTCGAACATACCCAGTCCTATGGTTCCATGTTTTAGCAGTTGTGTATATCCATTCGCGTCGGCTAGCACAGGAGGGTTGTGCCCACAATTTATGTACTGCAATACACGCGTCTTTCTGTTGTAAGTGGCTAGAAAAAGTGTAATGTACTTTTCGCCCATTGCACTGTTCATTACACGCTTATTCAACTCGACAACCATACTTTTGAGATCTGACTTCGAGTAAGAAAAAATAGCTCTGAGGTATGCCTGAAAATTTGCCATCAAAAAAGCAGCACTCACACCTTTCCCCGAAACATCGGCCATGCAAAACATTGCTTCATCATCACCCAAATCAAGGAAATCGTAGTAATCGCCGCCCACTTGTTGATGAGCTTTATATACTGCTGATACTTCGTAATACTCATTTTTCGGCAATGACGAAGGCAATAAAATCGATTGCATTTCTGCTGCCAGTTCCAATTCTTTTCTCGTGCGCTCTTGTTGTAAGCTCGCTTCCTGTAATTTTCTGTTTTGAATAGCCACTACCAAAACATTGGTAAGTGTTTCTATAAAACGCATGTGCTTGATCGCCGGACTCATGCCTATTGACTGTTCACCAATGTCGCCTACTAGCACATAAGCCAATGGTTCATTGTCATGAAAAACCGGAATTATCAAATCAAAGGCCTCATTCCTCGGACCGGCATTTAATGTTACCTCTTTCTTTGCATTAAAGAAGGAAGCGTCTTGGAACTCCGGAAGAACAGATGCATCAAATCCAAAGTGCAGAAGACTTTTCCACTTTTGCTCATAAGTAAAAAGTATCAACTTCTCTAGCCCGAGATGTTGACGCAAGACATTTTCAAATTGCATCAAAAGCCCATCTACGGAAAGCTGTGAATTGATTGCTTTGGTAATATCCAACAAAGCATTCAATTTATAATCCTTGATCTTTAATCGCTCTTGAGTACGGGTACTTACGGCCATGGTTGAAAAAAAGTCGAATCTATTGTCATGTCAAAGGTGAACAATAAGAATGAATTCACAAAAGAGAACTTCTACAATTAACAGAACTTCAATGTTTACTGACTGCTGACACCTCACTTTGGCAGCTACTTCTTGCGATAAGGCGGCACTCTTTGATTTGAATTATTTCAAGCCAAGTTTTTCAAACACCTCAGGAAGTCTTCGCACAAGTGACAGTTCGCGCCATTTTACACGCGCCTCTTCAGCTGGACTGCCGAAGTATGTCTTGCCGGCTTCGGTATCGCCAAGCACTCCACTTTGACCCAATACTACAGTGCCATCTGCTAACTTTCTATCGCTAGGTATTCCAACTTGACCCCAAAGAGTGACCTGATTTCCTATTACAACACAACCTGCAATGCCCACTTGTGCAGCGAATAAACAACGTTCACCTATTACAGTGTCGTGACCAACGTGTACCTGATTGTCCAGTTTGCTTCCACGGCCAATTCTTGTGTCTCCGCTCACTCCTCTGTCTATTGTACACAATGCCCCGATTTCCACGTCATCTTCAATAATTACCTCTCCACATGTATGCATCTTGTCGAAACCCTCGGCCCTTCGTTTGTAATAAAAAGCATCTCCTCCTATTACTGTATTCGCATGAATAATACAATTGTTGCCAATAGTTGCATGATCATTAATTACTACGCCGGGATGAATGATGCAGTTGTTGCCAATGGTCACGTAATTTCCAATTACAGCACTTTGATGCACGTGTGTATTTGCTCCAATTTGCACCTGTTTGCCATGTGCTGAAATACTCAGTTCGAAAGGCGAAAAATGGCGCGTAAGAATATTGTAGTCACGAAATGGATCTTCAGAAAATATAAGAGATTTCCCGTCCTGGCATTCCACCTCTTGATTGATAAGTACGGTTGTGGCGGCCGATTGTAGAGCCTTTTCGTAGTACTTCGGGTGATCTACAAATACCAAATCTCCGGCTTCTACCTTATGAATTTCATTCATGCCTGTAATCGGAAAATCAGGTTTTCCGAGATATCGGCAATCTATGATAGTTGCAATGGCTTCGAGGGTTTGTGGAGGTGTGAGTTTCATGGAATATTGGCTTACAAAAAAGCCCTGCGATTTCGCGCAGGGCCCTACAAATATAAATAATCACTTTTTAATTCTCTCATGATACAAACCATTGGTGGTGTCAACTCGAACTGTATCTCCCTCGTTGATGAATAGGGGTACACGAATTTCAACACCACAGTCAAGTTTTGCAGGTTTCGTCGCATTTGTGGCTGTATCGCCACGAACACCGGGCTCTGTGTAAACAACGTTGAATTCTACAAACTGAGGTAAATCGCAACTCATTGGGCTGTCATCCTCTGTGTTGAATAAAACAATACACTTCATTCCCTCTTTCAAAAAATCCGGAGCATTAATCAAAGGCTCGGGCATATTAATTTGCTCATAATCATCGAGATTCATGAAATTAAATCCCGCCTCATCTTTATAGAGGTATTGGTATTCGCGCGTTTCGATGCGCACCACTTCTATTTTAACACCGGAGTTGAACGTATGATCCACGATCTTTCCGTTGTTGAGGTTTTTCAACTTGGTTCTTACGAAAGCAGGACCTTTACCTGGTTTTACATGCAGGAATTCCACCACTTTCCAGATGTGTGTATCCATCTTAAAACAGAGGCCGTTTGAAATGTCAGCAGTTGTTGATGCCATATGGTTTGGTTTTTTCGGAACGCGAAAGTAAGGCTTCTAGACTGAAAACAAATAAAAAAGGGGTGGAAATCCAACCCTTCAATTTTGTTATGTCGTTGAAATTAAGTCTTTTGAAGCCTTAGGGTCTTGGTTTTTCCACTAGATCCTATTATTTGGCAGATATAGATACCTCTTCTCAGCGACTCCAGATTCAAATCTATTTTCTTGCATTCGGTTCCCGGCATATCTGTTTTAAATTCAGCAACAACCTTTCCTGTCAGGTCCTTCACAACTACAGTAAGGTTTTCTAATACGGGTTCATCGAACATCAATTCTGCCTTGCCTTCCACCGGATTGGGTGTTAGAAACGCAGTAGATATAGGACTTGTGGTCTGACTAAAGCTAGTCAATCCGAGGCCTATTGTAACTACTATTAAGAGTATTAATCTCTTCATTTCTGCAAATTTAACGGATTCAAGGCAATAACCTTGCCGCTTCATCTTATTTAAACTCCTAAGAAGATAATTAGTTGCAATTTGTCAGGGACCTTTGGTATTAAGATTTCACTACTATTAGTCCAAAATGCCCTGAATCGGTAGCTCTGCTTCCGGGATTTATAGATAAGAGCGTTTATAAAACCCGGACTGCTTCAAGCCAAATTTCGCAGTCTAGTTTCCATCTACCAAAAAGTTCTTTTCCTCCATTAGGACTTTCTTTACATTTGTGTATGATCGAAAATAGCCTTCACATTCCCGCGCCATGTCCCATAGCCATGATGCGAATGAAAAAAGATGGAAATAATTACTTCTGCTCCTCGTGCAAAAAGAACGTGATCGATATGCGCGAAAAGCCTTTGGTGGAAATTCGAAATCAATGTGGTCCGAACACATGTGTGATTCTCAACGCCGATCAACTTGGCGCACAGCCGCGCTTCAACTCATACAGAAAGTTTCTTTTTTCTACTTTCGCTGTTCTTTCACTGCTAGGATTTACAGTAAAACCTGTGAAAGCTCAAGTGAAAGAAATTGAGAAACCAGCCCAACAAAACACAATCAATTCCGGAACAGAAAAACATCCAAGCATTCTTGTGCGCGAAAGTGAAAAATATCGGGATGGACAAAAAAGAAGCGACAAAAAGAAAAAAAGGAAGAGAAAAAAACCCTCTAAAGTATTTATAGGGTGTCCATCTTTTTGATGTTGTCTTGCTCCTCTTAAATCAATCTAAAATCTTAATCGCAGTTGAATGTGAATATCAGATCGGATATTGCCTTCAATTTCATTTAATCCGCTACTGATCACATTGCGATCGTTGTATATCCATCGACCATAACGAATCCAAAGATCTGTTTTCCTGTTCACATCCCACTTTACCATAGCATAATATCGAGCGCCTCGTCCATAATACGCAGGAATAGAAAATGCATAAAGAACATCGCTTTCATATGCGTAAAGTCTAGTGTCCCAAGTTGGAGCATCAAAGAGAGCATATCGCGCACTTATACTAAATGGAACACCCATCTTTTTCCAAACTACATCTTGATAGATGAGATAACCATTCAATCTCTCCTCACCCGCGCGATCATAGTTTGTCCACTCCACACGTGTTTTCAATTGCACATTTTCGTGGACTCTATAGGACGCATGCATTCTCCAATTATGACGAATTTCTTCAATAGGATAATCGATCAATAAAGGAATCTCGGTTGTGCTGCTGGTATTAATTACTCCATTTCGAACGCGATATCGAAAATAAAACTCGTGCTTTTTATCGGGCTTGTAATTGGCCTGTACAAGGTAATCCGTTGTTCTACTCGGTGCATCTACTCTAAATCTCAGCCAAGGGTACTCAATAAAATCGCTGTACGCATTAAGCGTCCATCCCTTGCCAAGGTATGCCTGAATACCTGTAAATAATCCACTTTCATTTGTTGCAGTAGAACTTTCGCTAAAAACGTTTACACTCGATGGTTGAAAATCTTTTGGCAATCTTCTATACATGGCAGATATTGAAACCGAATTGCTCAGCGACATCACCAATCCATGCACCATTCCAATTGTTCCATTATTGTCGGCTGTAGCTTCTCCAAACAAACTAATGTTTTTATATAACCAGTGATAATCCAAGCCCACTGCCTTCTGTGATGTGCCGCTAAATCGAAATTGTCTATACAGTTGTTCAGGAGCCACAACAGTTTTATCGTAGATCGTGTTTACAAAGGTTCCGCCTATTTGAAGCGCCTTCCATTTCCACTTTACATTGCCTCCGATGATCTGTTCGCCTAGCGCATCCCTATCCGCAATCTCGGAAAGAGTCCTGTGAAGTCCACTCATTTGAAAAGATGAAACCTGTATCTCATCATCGGTCACAATCGTGTCTTCTTCAAATACCACATTTGCGTCGATCTTTTTTGAAGAGTAGAAAAAAGTGGCTTCCAATGACTTTATGCCTAGGGTAACTCCTGCGCCTCGCATAAATAAATTCTCATCTGCTGAGGTATATGGTCGAAGTCCAATTGGATTTTTTTTCAAGTTCAAAACGAAGGGCGACTTCCCAAAACCGAGTCCATTCCAAAAGGTGAGCCCTTGACCAAAAAGGCCTTGGAAGTCGCCTACAACCAATTTTCGTACAAATCCCTCGTCTTGGTAAAACAAATGTCCACTGAGAAAATCAGGCGCCCTTTCGAATGATTCTCCCGCATCATTTTCGGCTGTCAGTCCAATGATAATATTGCGGCGAAATTGAAAACGATAACGCAAATACCCATAATCAGGAGTACCTCCAAACGCTGGAGGAGTAAGGTTTTCCGGGTCTCTCAGAAAGCCATTTTGGTTTTCAAATCCTCTTTTGTATCGCAAAAACAAATCGTGCGTCCCCTCATTCCAAATCACTTTTGGACCTATATTTTTGAGCGCTCCTGCCGGTGAAACCGATACAAAAGGTTGAATGTTTCTAATGGTCTGAATGTCGAAACCACGAACCGATTGCAATTCATGAATGTTTCGCAAAGGACCATACACTCTAATATGCTCTCTCAGATAACCTACTTGAATCTCGCTCACCAAATAAAGATCCAACAACTGACTATCGCTAGCCCTGTTGAGATCCATGGGATGTTCGAAGTAATAGGTGAGGTCTTCGAGTAGATTTGTGTAATCCACCTCAGCATCTTCTTCCAAAGACCCGGCTATGGTTTCAATTCTCTGCTCAATAATGTTTTGTCTCAGTTGTTCGTCCTTTTGAGCAATTGAAAACTGTGAGCTAAAAAGAATTATACCAACTAAAATTACCCTCAGTAATGCACAAAAAGGCAAGCATTTGCCATGAAAATAGTTTGACTCAGTTTCCTCAACGCTATGGTTTATGCCTTTAAACATTTGCATCGCTCGATTTACTTAGAACGATTTGCTATGTAGTTCAAGGTCAATTGTGGTGTAAAACCCAAGACCTGATGATAACTCGTAGACACATCAAAACGAAAAACTTTGATTAACCAAGCAAAACCAAATGACATTTGTGATGGTTCGGAATGAACGCCCATAACCAAAAAGAGATTTTCGAGTGGATGGTACTCCAGTCCAACACGAACACTGATATCTTGATCCTCCGCTTTCCAAACTTCTGACGCGAGTAATACCTTTTCCGAGAAGGAATATTGTAAGCCGCCTTTCAATATTGATGGCATTCGCTGCTCCGGTTCCGAGCTGATGAGATCTCGATTGGCATTTTGCAACTGCACCCCAATAGACAATTTATCATTCATGCGATAAGCAAAACCTCCCTCCACAATTACACCACCATCGCTGCCATAGCCCTCTGCGATTCTTATACTTTGATACCCAAGTCTGATGCCTATTCCAAACTTGTCGGAAATCTTCATTCCGTATGCCAAACCCGCATTGCTCCTTCTGAAAAGATTATTCCCAAACGCCTGTCCGGTAATTCCAAAACTCCCTTTGCCAACGGGTAAAACTGCCACTATCGCCTGATCAGCCATCCCTTCAGTCATGAAGCGATTTCGATACCATAGACCAACCGCGAAGTCCTCTTGAAAAGCCAAACTTCCTTGATTGTTAAATGCGGACCACGCATCTTGACTCAAAAGTGCCGCTCCTCCTCGGCCTTCGGCCATAGAACCAGCCGTTGATTGAGCCAACATTCCGAAAACCTGAAAAACGAATACAAAAAGAATAATCAGTCTTGACAACACCTTAAGGAATTTGGTGGGGAAGATAGGAAAAACAGTGAAAGTATTGAACTCCCAATAAAGACTTCATTTTTTGATCATATTGCTGTGAATCCGACAACCGCATTTTGAGGCATTTCGAGTCTTCTGAGATAACCTTCCTGAAAAACGAATATGGGCGCTCCCTTCCTCACCCTGTATTCATTCTTATACGCCAATCCACCGGATAATAATTATTTATTCGATTATCCATTTTCTTAATCCATCCCAACACTACGCCTTCACTCCGAAGAATCAACCAACCCCGTTTTTCGGTCAAAATGTCACTCAAATCTCTCCGCAAATATGCCAAAGCAATTTCTCTTGATATATCAACGATCAAACTTTCAGTTCTCTCCAAATTACACATAGCCATGCCATGTTCCGGAATAATATCTTTTCCTTTTACTGTAGCGAGAATAGATCCCGGTTCAGCAACCAGGTCGTTTCTCACCAAAATGTCCAACAATTTTAAAGTCTTATCAGAGGAAATGTGAACTACGGATAATTCATTCTTGCTATTTATATATACATGCTCCGTTTCTGAGAGTGAAATCCAACTGTCTATTGCTACCCGATGCTCGCGCAAGGCAGATTTCCAAAAAGGATTTGTCGACTTAAAGGATTTGGAAGATTCTCCTCCTTTTTTTCTAAAAACAGAAATAAAAAATCCCTCTCCAGGTACTTTATGTGGCAAAAATCGCAGTCCAAAAAAATGATCCTTCAATTCGTTCAACTCCCAAGAAGTTGGCACTTCAATTTGAATGCTCTCACAATTTAACTGTGAAAATAGCCATCGAGAATTCTCCGCATTTTCTTCATCTGCAAAGGTGCACGTGCTAAAAGCCAAATAACCTCCGTCTGCAACTAGCGCCCATGCGTTTTCCAAAATACTTCTTTGAGTACTCGCGCATTGTTTAACCAAATGGGTACTCCATTGTGAAATGGCGAATTCATCTTTTCGAAACATGCCTTCCCCACTGCAAGGAGCATCGACCAAAACAAAATCAAAAAGGCCTCTAAGAGCAGCAAAATCGTTGCTATTACGTTTGGTTACCAATCTATTCAAGCTTCCCCATTTGCAGAGTGTTTCACGCAAAATGCTATTGCGTAGGGGATTCACTTCATTAGAAACCAAAAGCCCACTACCTTTCAAATAATTGAGAATATTCAATGACTTTCCTCCGGGAGCAGCACAAAGGTCGATACAATTCAAATCGGTTTGACCTTTGAACAGTTGCTTCAAAACGAATCCGATCACCATGGAAGAACTTTCTTGCACATAATAATGGCCGCCGTGCAATCGAGGATCAATAGTGAAGGAAGGCCGGTGGTTCAACAAAAAGCCCATATCATTCCAAGGCAGCGATTTTGCTTCATCGAAAGGAGCATTCAAATCTGACTTAAAAGGATTCATGAGCACACTCGTTTTAGCGGGCTCACCGAAAGCGTCTAAGAGAGAATTTGACTCATTGCCGAATTGTTGATGAATTCGGTCAACAAATGCTGATGGCAATGTGGGCATTTGGCAAATGTCGTGAAAATGGTCTTCCTCGAAAACTCAATCTTCATCCTCATACTCGGGATCATCCTTTTCCTGAAGCCATTTAGGGACTTTCTTCGCAGGCTTCTTAACATCTGGTTCGGCAGTAGCCGTCTTTGATTCCGGCTTTTTTTCGGAAGATGTATCTTCCTTTTTTGGCTGATCGTTTTCGTTCCATTCAACCGACATGGTCGTTCCCGGTTTATGTTCCGTTGTTTTGTATGTCCCCACCGAAGTGTCTTTCCTGAATAATCCGAATTCTTCTTTGAGCAGTGCCTTTACATTCTTCTTTTCCTCAACTATTTCCTCTTGACGACTTTGCTTCGAAGCTTGTTTGTCGAGACCAAACTCTGGATTATTGCTAGTGCCGCGCATATATAAATACATCTGTCTACCCAATCCATCGTCTTCCTCGGCCCACTCCTTCCCCTTTCGAACAAGTAGATCGCGCAATCCAAATCCAATGGTGTAATCAATCTGTCCGTCGAAACTATGAGTACCTCGCGCAGATATATCCATTGCACTCGACTTTATCTCCATCAATGGAATGACCATTCGGCGATTCTTAATCTCAATTACATTCTCAAACTTAGAAAACTTTACATCCTTCAGCTTCTCGGTAAATAAATCTTCGTTTACAAATGGCGCAACCCATTTGTTGCTTTTAATATATGCAGCAATAGATTGAAGGGATTCCAAATTTACAAGCTGACCATTTTCTATTGATATATCAACAATACTTACAATCGACTCATCAATCAAATCCAAGGAAGAGGTCATTTGTGATTCAAAGTTGACACTCGCAGTAGCTATCCCTTTCAAGTTTTTGTCGGTAATGAAAGTCTGACCGAAGTTTTCAAACCCGATAAAAAGGTCCGAGATATTTATTTTCTGCAGATCTGCATGACACCTGAGGTTGTATGTAGAAGGCCCTATACGCTGAAGCCCAAATTGGGTAAGCCAATTTCCACCGGCTGTTTTAAAGGTAATCGGATCGGCGCGAACTGTTGTTTCGTCTGCTTCAATCACACCACGTACCTCCGTCGCTTTGAATTGCCGGAATTCAAATAACGAAAATGTAGCATTAAATTTTGCTTTTACCCTTTTAGGTAGATTTAAGGAGTAAACCTCGGCGGACTGACTTTTAGTATTCTTTTCTAGAAGTTCATTCACATTGACATGCGATGAGAGTAAACTCGCATTTATCTCCAACACCGCGTCTGGTGTAGTAAGGTATGGAATCAAATTGTTCATGGTTCCATCTATTTTAAAATCAGAACCACTTACAAGTCCCACAAAATTCTGCACTGAGGCATTGCCATCCGCAAATAAAAATGTACCGTTCATTTGACTAAATTCCCTCGAAGAACCTTTTAGTTTGATGTTGGCATCATTTAGCGAAGCAGTTCCATTGCAAGCCACTACCGACCAATCGATACTTCCATCATCCTTATAACCCACCCTGCCAGAAACATTTGCATTTGCGTTCATCTGTCCGGTAGAATACTCCAGGGTGTCAAGCGCAAAGAATGTTCGGACATCATCCAAATGAGCAGAAGCCGAAACATCTAGATTCACAAAAGGCTTTTGAAGCTCTTCCATTATGCCTGATATGTGAATATGACCGGCGCCCAATTGAGCCGTTAAGGACTCAATATTCAACATATCCTTCTTGCCGGCATTCGCTGTATAGATGGCCTGAGCAGAAACATCGGTAAGAGATGTTCCACTCGTTTTATCCGTCATCTCTCCCTTGGACAGGACAAAGTTTAGATGAAAATTCGGGCTCATTTTACCGTAGGTAGGGCCTTTGATACTGGCATTCAAATTCATCTTTCCCCCAAGTTCATAAGACTCCATAGTGGACGCCATCTCGGCTGGCAAGAACTTTCTTACACGATCCAAGTCGATGTTGTCACCCTGCAAATGAGCGTCCACATAAGACTTATCTCCATACTGATAATTCAAATTTAAAAGAGCCCTGAGATCATCGAGTTCAACAGTGCCGTCTGCAAACATCATTTGAGTATTTGGTAAATCGAGTTTGAATTTGCCAATAAGCGCTGTCTTTCTAGAGGCCATCCACTCATCTTCTCCAGAGATTATACTTTCGATGTGTGTCTCAAGTTCAACATCAAACTCCATTGTATCGGTACTAAAAAATCCTTCGGCGTCGAGATTACTCTGATTAACTGATCCAAAAAATTTGGACTTTCTATTCTCATACAAAAAAGAAAAATCTGTTAGTTCCACATCTTTTATTTCAAAAGCAACAGAGGTAGAATCCTTCTCATTGTTCTTCCAAAAATGCCAATTGTCCGCACCTCGTTCATCCACTTTCATTCGTACTATAGCCCGATCGGCAACGATGTCGTGCACCTTGTAATCACCGGAAAACAAATCGGACAAGGAAAACCCTAGATTCAACTCCCCAATGAAGGCCAGTGTATCTTTCTGCTCAAACGTTTCCTCTATGAACACATCTTTGAAACGGATAGATGCATTGGGGAATGTGGACCAAAAAGTAAGGTCCGCCTCACCAATATCCATTTTAGTTACCAACCCTTCTTTCACTTTTTCTAGGGCATAGGCAACAACATCGTCTTCGTAATATCGAATGATGATAAAGGCCGACAATACCACAAGAAATAAGGCTGCCAGTAGGCCAATCAGAACTCTTTTTGTTATTCGCCAAATCTTCATTGTAGAGAAAACAAAAATCACCCCGGAAAAGTGTGCATTTGCAAAATGATTCTTCTCATACCAAACAGTTGGATGTTAATCTCGGTGATCACTTGATTCTAGCTACCTTTGACATACACTGTGCCAATTTAAATAGTATGAATAAAAGAGAGTTCTTAAAAAAAACCGCCATTCTATCCGCTGGGGTGGCAGTATACCCGCTCATATCTTGTCATTCTAAAGAAAGTCTAAGCACAATTGCCACTCAAACAAACGTTGTCAAGATTGGACTGCCCGAACTCGGGTACCCATACAATGCCCTCGAACCGGCCATTGATGCGCAGACCATGGAGATTCATTACACCAAACACCATCAGGCCTACATTACAAAACTCAATGAGGCTTTAGTGGCCAACCCTGAATTTGCATCGTTAAATGATGCCCGGCGTTTTTGTTCGGCCCTCACTTCTGAGCACTCTGCTTTGCGCAATCACGGAGGCGGACACATCAATCATAGTTTGTTTTGGACCACTCTGAGCCCAAAAGGATCTAAGACCCCTGGAGCAGAGATTGCAGAAAAAATAAATTCCGACTTTGGCTCGTATGATGAATTCGTGAAACAATTCTCTGATGCTGCCAAAGCACGATTCGGTAGCGGATGGGCATGGCTAAGTGTAGATAAGTCTGGAAAAATGTATGTGTCATCTACTCCCAATCAAGATAATCCGCTCATGTCTCAATTGGTTGATAAACCAGGTGAGCCCATTTTGGGAATGGATGTTTGGGAACACGCATACTATCTCAAGTACCAAAACAAACGTGCGGACTATGTAACGGCCTTCATGGGACTCATAAACTGGGACGTAGTGGCGGACAATTGGAAAAGGGCAAAGGACAGAAGTGTTTGGAGTATGTAGTCCCTAGAATAATTCCGCGAAAATACTTTTTGCTATTTCACAAATCTGCGCATCAATAGGCGCACAAGTGTTACAGAAAATAAGCTGCCTACGGCGATAACAGTGAGATAAATCGCAACAACTTCCCATGGATGCACATGAACCGGATATGAATCTACCATGGCGCCTTCCATGGCAACAAGTCCAAATTTTTCCTGCAAGAGACATAAACTTACTCCGATAATCGCTCCCGCTGTGGCACCAATGAAGTTGATCATGATACCTTCTATAGTAAAGATGCGGCGTGTGAATGACGGGGATGCGCCAATGCTTCGCAAAATAAAAATATCATTCTTCTTTTCAATGATCAACATAGTAAGAGATGCAACGATATTAAAACTGGCAATGATGAGAATAAAAAGAAGAATCAGAAATGTAGCCCACTTTTCAGATTCATTCGTTTGATAAACTAGGGCGTTTTTATCGAAACGCGTTTTTACTTCTAGACTTTCAGGAAGCGACTCGGTGAGTTTTTTCTTTACCAACGTCGCATCAATTCCGGGCTTCAGAGATACTTCTAATGATGTCATCAAACCCTCTAATTCAAAAATGCGCGCGGCAAACACATAAGAAGTAAATATGTATCGCGCATCAAGTTCAGCATTTACAGAAAAGACACCACGTACGTTGATCGCCTCTCGGTTGAATGCATTTTCCTTATCTCTACTCAACTTTCTGCCTCTAATCGGAGCATTCACGTTCATTACAGTGAAGCCATCTCGAAAAAAACGCATCTCCAATTCACTTCTAACACCAAGGCCGACAATGGCGTACTCGAAGCTATCCTCGCGCAGCACGAAGTCGCCATGTACCATCATCGAATCTATGTTGGAAAATTGTGGGTAGACATCTTCCACGCCTTTCATGGTAGCAACACAATTCTTGCCTTCCTCTATATCATTGTCGGTGTATGAAATCCAAGCATCCTCTTCAATTACCCGGCAAACCAGATCGACTCCCTCTGTGTACTTCACAGTACTTACTACATTCAGTGAATCTGAAAAGTATTTTCCTTCTTTGGGAACGATGGTAATTTCAGCATCAAAGTTTGAGAAGAGATCTTTAACGAGTTCCTCAATACCACTAAATGCAGCCATTACAGTAATCATTGCAGCAGTTACAAATGCAACCACCACCATAGAAATTCCCGAAATAATATTGATAGCGTTGCGACTCTTTTTGGAAAAGATGTAACGTCGTGCGATATAAAATTCAGTATTCAATGCAGCAATATCGAAACTTTAAACCCAGAATCCACATTGGGATTCTTTATGAAGTGCTAAACCCCAAAGATAGCAAGTGCTCTCGCCAGATTTTTATTTGATGGTGTATATTCATACATCAAGAATAAAAATCGAGAAAGTGCTTGATAATAAAGGGGGTTAGTGCTGCAATAGATTTCCAATGTGGATTCTGGGTGAAAATGAAGATCTATAAGAGGGGACTTCTAAAAACGTGTTTTATGTGTCGCAAAGGCAAATACCATAATCCGATTCCGTCGCAATGCCCTTTGGATGAAAGATCCTACAGCGCATTAACCGCAACAGGCCTTCAATGAGCAATGCAGGATGGGCCATTTATTAAGTAACATTGGTATAAGTTCTACTTCCATGCTAAAACGATCAAACCGGTTCCGCTTGAATGCGCCGTGCGACTGTCGATGAAATTGAGAATTGAAGCCACTGGCATTATGATGATGTAGTAAAATGGAAGGATTACAAAAAACAGCTTCGAAAGATTTAGCATCCTCATGGGGTACTTCATAGAAATTTTCCAGGATATCTGACCTGGAATTCCATAACTGTAATGCACTTTAACCTTTTGAAAGCCCACACTTTTGAGTTTGTCCTTTATTTCCTGTTTGCCATAGCCGTCGCGCACGTGCTCTTCGATAAAAGAGCTCTCATGTGCCCCGTGCACATCACTTCCCCCTTGGTCTGATGGTGTGGAAATCATCAATAGCCCTCCTTCTTTCAAACTCCTATGATAGTTTGACATTACTGCCACATCTTCTTCTATATGCTCCATTACATCCACACATAAAACAAGATCAAAACAATTGGGTTTATCCAGTTTCAAAAGGTCGGCTACTTTAAAGACAATGTTGTCCCTTCCCAATTTCCTGAAAAATGTATTACACTCACAAACCTGATCACTTTTCACATCGAGACCTAGAATGCAATACTTATCATTCATTTTGCTCATAAAGTAGGAGTACTGCCCGAATCCGGAGCCTGCATCGAGTATGTGAGCCTTGTCTGGAGCAGTTGCCTTCCACTTACACAGCTCTCGGTGAATGTGCCAGGTGCGCAATAGAAGCAAATCGAGCATTTTGTAGAACAAAATTCGGGACCAAGCAGATTGACCAAATGCCTGACCAAGGACTTTCTTTATCGGATCGTAATGCATAAATGAATTTCCTCGCTTTCAGTTAGGGTTTTTTGAGTAGTCGATCTATTTCTTCAGAGTAATCAAGTGAATCATCAGGAAAAAATGTGAGTTCCGGGATCTTTCGAAGTAACTTACCCACTTCCATACCCAAATACTTTCGCAACAAACCTGTATGTTCTTTGGCTTGAGAAAGCATGACCTCGCGCATGGTCGGGGGGAAAATACTAATGTAAATGCGCGCCACGCCCATGTCGGGAGATACGCGCACTTGCGTTACAGTAATCAAACTCCCCTTGAACAATTCATTGGAGTGCTGCTGAAAAATTTTGGACATTTCCCTCTTTACGAGCGAAGAAATTTTTTCCTGGCGGATAGACATGGCGCAAAGATACGGTGCTGGGCGATGAGTTATGAAAACTGAATGGAGCAGCTCGTCTCAAATTGTCATAAAAACTGCCTCTTTGGCTTTCCACAAAAACCCAGTTCTAAGGGGTGTACTCTGAAGCTCCTGTCAAAATGTAGTTCATTTGGTAAATATCATTGGTGTTCAACTTGAATTTACCTTTGAAAGTAAGGCGTTCATCGGTTTTATACTGCCGATTTTTGCTGGCAAACTGAATATCTACAACTGATTCGGGGCCGCCGCCGCCACAAAAGAAACAATTAGCGTATGGATATCTTGAAACAACATAGAAATTATCGTCAATGTCCACCGGAATCACATATCCTGTAATAAAGACCTCTTTTCCCTCCAAAACTTTCACGGTTTCGCCAAAATTAGGCTTCCAATAATAAGCGTCTAATTCAGGGACGTAGACCTCCTTGAACTGCACGTCTGTCAGTGTTTTCCACGTCAACTCCATCGGCGGGGCCCCAACCGGATTTACGCTATATGTGGCCCCAAGAGAGATTACTAGGGCGAAAAGGGCTATGAATATGATTTGAAACTTATGCATTCGAAAGGGTCTTGGAAATGTCAATTTGTATTGCTTTTGCAGCAGGCAAGAATGAGGCCAAAATTCCTACTCCCAAAGTGATAGAGATCAGCACCCACTCCGCGGGTAGCACACTCATATCAGTTAAATTATAATGAAAATTCTTTTCCATGAAATAACTCAGAATTAGCAGCCCAATGCGGCTCAAGACTAATCCAATTAATGCGCCAATGCAGGTAAGGCTAAGGCCTTCAAGTAATATAAGGCTAAAAATAGAAGTCCTGCTACCACCCATAGTGCGCATTAAAGCCAACTCATATCTACGGTCCTTCAGGCTATTGTAAAGTGAAATAAAGACACTAATAAATGAAAGTGCCATAATCAGTATCGCAATTGCCTGCATTGTTTCCATACCTAAACCAAAATTCTGATTCAAACGATTGGCTTCAATCGCAGGATTGGCAAGCTGCATGGAGGTTCCTTCTACCTTCTTGGCAAGTTGGCCCATTGCACCCTTGTTCCGTTTCTTTATGAGATAAGCTGTAATTTCTCTGCCGGGTTCAGCAGCGAGCTCCTCGTAGGTCATCTCAAAGTGATCGTGATCGTGCGCATGGTCGTGGTCATGCGCATGATCATGCTCCTCTCCTTCAACATGAACATGGACTTGATCCTCCTCTTCCGCATGAATATGATCTCCTTCCTGAGCATGATCGTGTTCTTCTCCTTCCACATGCACATGCTCCTCGGCCTCAATAGGTGCAACTACAGCCTCTTCATCCTGATGTTCATGAACAAGCCATACCGATTGCACTGGAGTAAGGATGAGGTTGTCGATTACAGATTCGCTGCGCTCGTATATTCCAACAACGGTATACTTCGTGTCGTGATGATGATCTTCTTCTGTAACTTCTTCGGCATCCAAACCGTGCATACTCGTAAATGTATCTCCCAGCTTCAAGCCTGTCTTTGAGGCTACTTCTATTCCTAAACAAGCCTCGAAAGCCTTTTCGAATGGTTTGCCTTCTTTTAGTTTACAGGTGTAATGATCGGGGTACTTTTGATTTGTGCCCACGATACGCCACGACTCATAGTTGTCGCCATAAGCAAGAGGAATAGCCTCCTCAACCATAATATCCTTCACTATCCTTCTGCTTTCCTCTATCAGAATGTTGCCGGTGGGTGCGTCGACATGATACACATTGGCCAAAATCAATTGCAAGGGACTTCCTTTTGCTCCCAATACAAAGTCTATGTCCTTAATGTTGCGATTGAACTTTTCTGTTAGTTGATTCTCCACCAATAAAAGAAGAGAAATTATACCCACACCAAAAGCGAGCAGAATAACACTCAGAAAAGTGTTCAGCGGCTTGCTTCTAATATTGCTAAACGCGATTTTGAATAAATTCATATCTGAATGCTTTTTGGAAAACGATCTTTTAGTCTTTTGTCATGGGTAACAATAAGCAGGCTGGCATTGGCCGATTTAGCCTGTTCTTCTAGAAGTTTGATCACTTCCTCCGCATTATGATCATCTAGTGCACTCGTTGGTTCATCGGCCAAAATAATTACCGGTTCATTCATTATTGCCCGTCCTATGGCCACACGTTGCTGCTCTCCTGCACTTAAAGTCGAAGGTTTTTTGTGCATCATGTTGCCCAAACGAAGTCTATCCATCACCTCTCGAGCCTTTTTACGATTTATGGTATTTCCTGTGAGAAATTGTGGCAGTATGAGGTTATCCTCCACACTCAATGACTCCACAAAATGAGGCGTTTGAAACACAATGCCTATATTTTTCCCTCTGAATTTATCTTGTTCTGCGCCCGAAAGTGCGCTCGTTTCTATATCTCCAATAAATATATTTCCCGCTGAAGGCTGAAGCATTCCGGCTAATAAATGGAGCAATGTGGTTTTTCCCTTTCCACTTTCGCCCAACAATAACAGATGTTCTCCAAATTGACACTCGATGTCGGGGAACCGAAATTTTGTAGTTGGGTAATACTGAAACGTTAATCCTGTAGATTTTATCATGACTTTGTCTTCCATGCAAATTTATATGAAACGAGCTTTCTGCAAACTGCCAAAGAGACACAACTTTAAATCTATGTTTTTTGGATGGAATTTTCGTGAAGTGTTGAAAAGCAAAAAGGGCTGGAGCTTTCGCAAGATTTCCACCCCTTTTTAGCACACTGGAATAGATAAACCAGCATTGCGCATTAGGGCAATTTTTGTAGAATGCGTGCGGGATTCTCAAATCTAAGCGATAAAAAACTGCATTCATAGGCGAAATTAGGGTGCAATTATTCTATAGCTTGATTTGGGATAAAAATTAATTGGACAACGGGACACAAGATGGAGCTAGATGGAACTAGATGGCTATTCACCAAAGGGAAGTCAAACATCCCACCTTGTGAATTGGGTGCATTTGAAATCGTATTTAGATATACGTTGAAAATCAAAATTTTGCGAGAGCACTTGCTATCTTTTGGGTTTAGCGCTTCATAGGGAATCTCAATACGGATTCTGGGTTAAATAGTCCATGCTGCATTGCACATTGGAAGTTTTTTTTGGTAATGCGCTGCAGCATCTTGCATGCACGAAATGGTAAACGCCGTCAAAGTATCTGTAATAGCCCAATTCCGTTTCACTCCATTGGACTATTACAGGCACATAAACGTTACTATACTGTCTTATGCCGAAAAAATTGGCGTTTCGCAATAACCTAGCCAACAGACATGAATTATGCATTGGGAATTCTCATCTTGTGCATTCGCATCGGAAAAGAAACATTTTTCGCTCCTACTCCTGATACTAAAAAAGTGGTTTTCTAAAACGGGAATATCATTGGTAGTGAACAGAGCGCAACAATTGTGGTGCTTTCCATTGCATAAGTTGGGTTAAATTTGTGGCATGACATTGAAACGCCGTCTTCTTTTATATGCAGTTGGACTGCTCCTGGGGGTGCTTGCCGTAGGTATGTTTTTCCCAGGGTACAACTGGCTCGGCTGGTTGCCATCAAACGCCATCAAAACGAATATCAATAAGTTCCCCATCGAACTTTCTTTGCACGCGAGCTGCAAAATAGATTGTGCTCAAGTACCACAGGAGCATTTGCTGGATATCATCAGAGACGGAAAAGTGGTTTACGACAAAAGTGAAACTAAAGTAAAACCTAGGAGATATCATATTGAACTTGAAAAAGAATTCGTCTACATCACTTTAGATGAAAAAAAATCGGTGATAGAAAAATACAGCAATGGGTCGTCGTCCGAAACTTGCAATTGTCCTCTCTGATTTAACTGATTATTGATATATCATGATTCAAGAAATACAACAATTATCGGCCGCACATCTTAACAAAGTCATAGATATCCGTCGGCACCTTCATCAAAATCCTGAACTTTCTTTCAAAGAATATGAGACTTCAAAGTACGTAGCTTCAATACTAACTGAATGCGGAATTGAATTTGAATCTGGAATAGCAGGCACAGGTATTGTTGCTACTATAAGGGGTCATGAAGCACACTCAAGGATTATTGCTTTGCGAGCAGATATGGATGCACTGCCTATAGTGGAGCAAACAG
Source organism: Flavobacteriales bacterium (assembly GCA_034439875.1). Lineage (GTDB taxonomy): Bacteria > Bacteroidota > Bacteroidia > Flavobacteriales_D > Sanyastnellaceae > JAWXBG01. The sequence goes on along the minus strand of JAWXBG010000215.1, from coordinate 1,646 downwards.
AAGCACAATACCAAAGCATTAACACCGGCGTGATGCATGCATGTGGTCACGATGCACATACATCTTCTTTGCTTGGTGCTGCGATGATCCTTCATGACCTGAGAGAATATTGGACGGGTACTGTTCGCCTGATATTCCAACCGGGTGAGGAGGTTCTTCCGGGTGGCGCATCTTTGATGATAAAAGAAGGGATTTTTGATGCGATAAAACCACAATCCATATTTGGTCAACACGTATTTCCGGAATTGCCCTCGGGTACAGTAGGTTTTCGTGCGGGCAAATACATGGCCTCTTGTGATGAACTATATCTTACAGTAAAAGGCAAAGGTGGCCACGGTGCAAAACCCGATAAAACCATTGACCCTGTTTTAATAAGCGCTCACTTAATTATTGCTCTTCAACAAGTCGTTTCGAGATGGAGTAATCCGCAAATGCCCTCTGTGCTATCAATCGGAAAAGTGGAAGCGAAAGGTGCCACGAACATTATACCAAATGAAGTAGTGATGCACGGCACTTTCCGGACGTTTGATGAAACATGGAGGAATGATGCGCATACTCGGATGAAAGAACTTGCCTTCGGACTGGTGAAAAGCATGGGGGGTGAATTAGATTTTCAACTTGACGTTGGATACCCTGTGCTGTATAATGATGAGGCTCTTACTGCTTCAGCGAAAAAATTGGCTGAAGAATACCTAGGAAAACAATTTGTTTTTGATCTTGATATGAGAACTACTGCAGAAGATTTCGCTTACTACGGTCTACACATGCCGGCCTGTTTCTATCGTCTAGGTACTGCCGGTTCAGATGGTTCCTGTTCATACCCCGTTCACCATTCCAAATTCGATATCGACGAAACATCTTTGAAAACCGGTATGGGTTTGATGGCGTATTTGGCGGTTAGGTAATAGGTTGTCCATTTCTAATACCGTTTATCCCGCATTACTCATTAGGGCAATTTTTGTAGAATGCATGCGGGATTCTCAAAGCTAAGCTATAGAATACTGCATTCATCGGCAAAATTAGGGTGCACTTTTTCTATCGCTTGATTTGGGTTTATGTATCTGTAATAGTCCAATAACGTTTCACTTCATTGTTCTACTACAGCCACTCTCACGGCATTTTCTACTTCATGCTTATAAAATAGTTTGCCCTTGTCCTTACCCTAGATCCCGCATTGGAAATCTATTGCGGCACTAACCCCAATGCGGATTCTGGGTTTAAGCTCACAACCCGTCAGGTTGGTGACATGCCCTGAACCGAAGAATACAGTCGCGTGTAATACCTCCGTGAGGGATCGCCGCGGAAAGCCCGCAGCTACGAGGTCACGAGTAGCGAGGACTTGGAGCAGAGAGCCCGACCCCGCATTACAGAACGAGAGTATAGAAGAGATCTGCGAAAGCGGGGGCACGACATAAACAAAATGAGACCGGTACAATAGCAGTAGGCCTCAATCCCATCGGGACGCAATCTAGATTCAAGCCTATCCCCCGAATACAATCCCCACAATATCCCAGTCCCAGCGGGACGGCATTTTACTACAAGTCCCATCGGGACGCCATCTTCAATTCAAGCCCTTCCCCCAATACAATCCCCACAATATCCCAGTCCCATCGGGACGGCATTTTACTACAAGTCCCATCGGGACG